>CAYSMT010000323.1:0-4236 GCA_964432135.1 uncultured Acidobacteriota bacterium | reverse complement strand
GCTGCAGACAGCGCCGCACTGGCATCCCACTCGGCTCTTTCTGTCGCGTTCTGTGAGATCGAAGCATCAAGTACGTTGGGCACCGTCGTGATCGGATGTACTTAATCCGACAAGCGGAGGTCGCCACCGCCATGAGCAGACCAACTCGCCATGTGCAACACTTTTTTGCGGAAGCTCTCGTGATAACGGTGGTCGTAGCCGAGCTCACCACCTTCGATCAGGAGCCGCCCACCGTCTCGGATGAAGGTCTCGAGTTCGCTCCGGCGCGCGGATTCGGCGAGCGGATCTGAGTTTCCTCCGGAACACCACAGGAGCAAACTGTAGCTCAACCACGCGCTAGCATCCGTCTGTTGGGCCGTCTCACGCTCGACAGCAAAGCCCAGGCCCTCGACAAGCTTCTCGAGTAGCTCCGCATCCGCAGCGTCCCCGTCCTCGATGAGCAGCACGGTGCCTCGCGTGCCCACCATGAAACGCAGCGGCAGGTTAAAGGTATAGCCATCAGCTGCCTTGAGATCCAAGGTGCAATCGATCCAGGTCTTATCCGGTGTCGCTGCGTCGATGGTCAAGCCAAAGTGCGGCGCGAGGCTTCGACCGGAGGCCCGAGCGGGAACATCCTCAAAGTTGGCGTTCGCATCCGTCACGCTGGCCCAGGGCGAGTTTGTGCTGAGAACACCCTCGACAGTATGCGCGGCAGCGTGCCCCTTGTTGCGCAAAGTCACAGCGAGGCGGATCGTCTCACCCGGATCGGCGATACCATCGCCATCTCCACCAGCTGCATCGTCAACAGTGCTCTGCTGAACGGTCAAGATGACACGCACAACCGATTGGTGAAAGCTGACCGTTCCCGTGTAGCTCCCGCCATTTGAAGACCAGTCGAGATGAAAGGTCACATCGGTATCATCCGGCGTTGCAGCGTCGGAGTTCCAAGCGAAGTGATCCGGGTTCGAGCGCGCGCTGCCCCCCGAGGAGGCCATATCGGGGAAGCTTGCGAAGTCATCGGTCACTTGGATCCATTTATTGCCCGTTTTCAGTGTTGCCGTGACACCAGTGGCGTTCACCTCGCCGATGTTTTTCAGGGTCACGGGCATGACGATGGACTCACCGGCATCAGAGACGCCATCCTTATTGCCCTCATCATCTTCGATCTCGTGCCCGGAATGCTTGAGCTGCACGCCAGCCCAGCTTGTCTGCAGGCTCATCTCGTCACCGATGCCACCCTCGTCGCTCCATTGAGGGTGTTCACTGCGGTCGTCGTTGTCTAGAGCGTAGTTGTGCGCCTCAAGGAAGCTCACCATGCCATCATCGTTCACATCGGCATCCACCGGTTGATTGCCCGGCCAAGGCTTGTGGCCCTGCATCGCGGCAAACCACCAGTAGTTCCACTCCCCGTATTTGACCGAGACACCGCCGCCGCAATCGTCACGCTCGTCGGCTTCGTAGGCGCTCTCTTTGCAGTTCGACGCCGTTGAGATGACGGTCTTTGCGTTCTTAAGCTCGCCGATGAAACCACCCGAGTTGCACTGCTGCATGTCGATGGCTCGATGCTTGTAGGCAATCTGGTTGAAGTAAGAAGCAAACTCTGTGTCCTCCATACAACCATCCATCAAACAGAGCGTAGAGCTACAACCGCCGTTGCTTCCCCCGTGATCAAAGGTGAACAAGAAGAGAAAATCCTGATCTGTGACCTGCGGGATACCCTCGGCAGCATTGCCATCGCGCATCCAAGTAAATAGGTCACGCACGTTCTGCTGGTAGGCTCGGTAGTCGACCATTTGCTCTCGATAATGCTCGCACTCGAAGTTACTCTCGTCGTGTCCTTCTCCATAGAGCACATGAATGTGGTCAGCCCGGTAGCCGAACTCCAGGAGCATGCGAAACATCCTCACGGGATCAGACCAAAACTCTGAATAACTCGACCCGGAGGGAACATCCCCCTCAATGATTACGGCATAGAAATTGTTATAACTGAAGTCGCCTCCGCCAGTGCTTTTGCGCGAAGCGCTGCGCACGGGAGCACGCTCGATCGGAGTAAGTCGAGGTCTCGCATGGTAAGCGAGCAGGGTCGTCAGGCCGAGTCGTGTACCATCGCGATAGAAGCGCGGGTAGAAAACCGTGTGTCTAACCTCGAGTAGCTCGAGCGTGTCTGTAAAGAAAACCTGGGTCACGGGATGGAAGCCGAGTACTCCGGGCGTCCGATCGGCGAGTGCGAACCAAGCCGCGCCTTCCGGGATGTCGACATCGCCCTGCGTCCAACGAAACGCGTCTTCGTGGCGCTCATCAAACCGGACAGGGGTCGCGACAACACGCACGCCTTCGGTCTCCCCATCAAGGAAACGTTCTATCATGATTTGCGCGATTTTTTCGTGCTCAGGTGAGAGCTCCGCAGCCTGCGCCGGAAGCACAGGCAACGCGATCACTAGCAGGGCCAGCGCACAGCCGCAGAACAATGCTTGATGTAAACGGCTTAAAGTTAGCATCTTACGATCTCCCGATCTCTAAGGAATCATGACTTCCCAGTAATTTACTCCCACATGTCCGCAAAAGGAATCTCACAGTTTCTCGGAATGGCCTTCACCGGCGAGAATGCCGCGTCAAATCAGGAAGAGCACCATGAGCGATGCCCACCGAACCCCCGCCTCCCTACGCAAGTGCTTGCGTGCGCAGCCTCCGCGCTGCACATGTGGGCGCCGCCATGCGCTTTTGACCAAGTGCGTCTGGGTAGGCGATCGGCTCCTCGACGAAGCGGAGGCGCTTCTGCCACCACCCTCGAGCTGCGGTCGAATCCTCGTGCTCGCGGATCCCGACACCTGGGACGCGGCGGGCGGGCGTGTCGCCGCGAGGCTCCAAGCGGGCGGGCACACCGTCTCAGAACTGCTCACCGGACCGCAACCCCATGCCGATGACGAAACCCTCGACGACCTCGCCACGAAGCTGTCCTTCGCGCCGGGATGGATTGTCGCCGTCGGCTCAGGGACCATCAGCGACCTTGGAAAGATGCTCACCAAGAAGGTTCACGCGAAACAGCTCACGGTCGGCACAGCCGCCTCGATGAATGGCTACACCTCCTCGATCGCGGCTATGACGTTTCGCGGGCTCAAGCTCACGCTGCCTGCGCCCCCTCCCGTGGCTGTTCTACTTGATACCGCGGTGCTCTCCGCCGCGCCGGCTCGCCTCAATGCGGCGGGCTTCGGTGATTTGCTGAGTAAACCCGTCTCGGGGGCGGATTGGGTGCTCTCCGCAGAGTTCTTTGACGAAACCGTCTGCGACGCGGCGCTCTCTCTCGCAGACGAGGCCGTGACGCGATGTCGCGCAGTCGCGCAAGGGATCGGCCACGGAGAACCGAACGCCCTTGGCGTGCTCACAGAAGCGCTGCTCCTCTCAGGCCTGTCGATGTCTTTGGCCGGTGCATCTTCACCGGCATCGGGTGGCGAGCATTTGCTCTCACATTACCTCGACATCTCGACGCGAGGATGGTCCCGAATGCCCCACTTGCACGGCGAACAAGTCGCGGTGGGCACGCTCGTCTCACTTGCAATTTACCGAGCCCTGCGCGAGGACGGCCCAGCTATCGTACCCGCCATCGAAGACACGAAGGAGGAAGCAATACGCGCACTTCACGCCCACCTCGACGCGCCCGCGCTCAAGGAGCTGGCCGAGCAATGGGCCATGAAGCGCGAGCGGAAGCCGGGAAGTACGACGCGACGCGAGCAAGTCCTACGAAGGGGCACGACCTTCTGGCGGCGCATCGACGATCAGCTCCGCGGTAGCGAGGAGACATCGAGACAGCTCCGCCTCGCTGGCTGCCCCCGAAGCTTTCCGGAAATTGACGTCAACGTCGACAAGGCCCGCAAGCTCATTTTGCACGCGCGCCACATGCGCGATCGCTACACGGTGCTCGACCTTGCGGCAGATCTCGGACGCCTCGATGAGCTCGCGGATAAGCTCGCCAAGATCTTCTCGTGATCCGTCCCAGCGCTCGCCAAAGCCTTGTCATGGCCGAGAAAGAGAGGAATAACACCGGTTCCATTTTCCACACCTCCTGCGTATCTTCTCGCCATATCTTGGAGGACTCTATGATCCGCTGTGCCGCCTTCGCGCTCGACGGCGAGCCCCTCGGCACCCGGCTGCAGCGGGAGCGCACCGTCGAGCCCGAGACGCTGCTCGACGTGGCCGCCGGCGTCGCGCGGGCGCTCGATCTGGCGCATCAGCAGGGCATCGTCCACCGCGACATGAAGC
>CAYSMT010000322.1:0-4246 GCA_964432135.1 uncultured Acidobacteriota bacterium | reverse complement strand
CGCAAGGAACGACGGCGGGACCGCAGGCGGCGCACATCTGCGCGACCTCCTCGGCCTCGCCCGGCCCGCTGAGGATGACGACGGCGAGACCGCGGGCCGTGAGTTGGCGAGCGACCTCTTGCCAGCGTTCCATCGGATAACGCTTCCAGGCCTGTCGACGAGACGAGAAGGGAGCGATGAGCACCGCCGGAAGCGAGCCCGTCAGGGTTTCGAGGCGCTGCCGTCCTTGCGCGCGCTCTTTTGCGCTCAGGGCGATCTCGGCTTCGAGAGGGCCTTTCTCGGCGCCAGCGGCCAGGGCGAGCGCTTCGGCACGTAAGACACGGTGGAGGCGAGGCCCCTCGAGGCTGACCCGCGTCGTCGCGAAGAGGCGAGCGCACTCGCGATCGAAGGGTCGGTCGAAGCCGACACGCTGTGCCGCGCCGGACAGGCGCATGACGAAGCCGGACTTGAGCGACGACTGGAAGTCGAGAGCGAGGTCGGGGCCGAAGGCGCGCAGCTGGGCACGAAAGCCGCGGAGCAGACTGAAAGTACGCGGGGAGAAACGACGCATGGCGGAGTTTATCTGCCGGCGCGGCAGCACGATCACTTCGTCGATGTCGGGGTGGTCCTTGAGCAGCGGACAGGCACCCTCCTCGATCGCCCAGGCGATCGCACACGTCGGCCAAGTACGGCGGATCCGGCGTACAGCGGGTAGCGTGCGCACGATATCGCCCACCGCACCGAGCCTCACGACGAGGACGCGGAGGGGCGGGTGGGTCGCGGAGAAAGGTTCCGGCTGGCTCAAGGCGATCCTCGGGTGACTCACCGGATTATTCCCGATTCGCGCGCGAGGGGCCAACGGCTCTTTCTCGTTGGCGTGACCCCCGCTATGATCGTGCTGTCTATGGCGCTGCGCGCGGCGCGTGGTCTGAAGCAGAGGATCTGATGAGCCTTGATGGGGACGATCGCGTCGCCTCGGAGCGAGCCTGGAAGAGGGTGATCGTCGTCTTTGGCGATGCGATTGTCGATCGCTACGTGCACGGGACTGTCGGGCGGATCAGCCCGGAAGCACCGGTCCCGATCGTGCGGCTCGGGAGTGAAGAGTCGCGCTTGGGTGGGGCTGCGAACGTCGCGGCGAATCTCGTCGCTCTCGGGGCCCAACCACGCCTCGTCTCGCTGATCGGCGAGGACGACGCGGGCGCGAGGCTTTGCGGTGAGCTGACCCGTCAGGGGATCGACCATCGAGGGTGCGTCGTTGTTCCCGGGCGCCCGACACCTGAGAAAACGCGCATCCTCGCGCGCAGCCAGCACGTGATTCGCCTGGACAGAGAGGACGATGCGCCGCCGGACGATGCGGCGTCACGCGCCTTGGTCGATAACGCCCTCGTGGCGCTCGAGGGCGCCGACGGGCTCATCGTCTCGGATTACGCGAAGGGAACGCTTGATGGGCGCAGCGTGCCGGCCGTGCTCACTGCGGCGCGAGAGCGGGGGTTGCCCACCGTCATCGATCCGAAGATCCGCCACTTCGAGCTCTTCGCGCCGGCGACGGTGCTGACCCCGAACCTGGTCGAGGTCGGTCGTGCCACGGCCCGTGAGATCCGCTGTGAGACCGAGCTGCTCGCTGCGGCGCAGGAGATTCTCGATCGGCAGAGGGTCGATGCCGTGCTCGTGACTCGGGGTGGAGACGGTATGCTCCTGGCCCCTCGGGGGAGACCAGCGGAGTTCATCGTGGCTCACGAGCGCGAGGTCTTCGATGTCACCGGGGCGGGAGACACCGTGGCGGCGACTCTCGGGTTGGCCCTTGCCGCGGGATGGGACCTTTCCCGCGCGGCGCGGCTGGCGAATGCGGCGGCAAGCTTGGCCGTGGGAAGGTTAGGAACGGCGGCGATTGGGATGGATGAGATCCGAACGATCAGGGACAGCTTGAGCGCTGGCGGTTGACGCGCGCGCGTAGAGTGTTGTCAGGGGTGGCGCCATTGCGGCGGAAGGACCACATTTCGTTTTGTGAGTAGATTACTGGAAGAGACGGGGATGTCGACTACAGGAGTCGAGGGACACGGGTCGTCCGCTCCGCGACAGGGGCGGCTCGAAGGGCATTCTGTCCCGGAACTGCTTTGGGAACTCAGCGAGCTGGGTGCGACGGGCTCTTTGATCCTCGAGCATGAGCGGCTACGCAAAGTGCTTTTCCTGAGGGATGGCCGTGTTGTTTTCGCCGCGTCTTCGGATCAGGAGGACCGCCTGGGCCCCTTCCTGCTCCGCAGAGGTCAGGTTTCTTTAGCGACCTTGCTCGATGCCGGCGGACAAGTCATTCGCGGCCGGCGCCTCGGTCAGGTCTTGATCGAGAATGGCTGGTTGACCCAGGACGAGGTCATGCGTGCCGTACTCGACCAGGTGCGTGAGATCGCCCTGTCCGTCTTTCCCTGGCGCCGAGGTCAGTGGCGGCTGTCCCGGGCGAGCCTGCCCCACGATGAGCCGTTGGTCATGGACACGCCCACGAGTGAACTCGTCCTGGCCGGTGTGCGCCGGGTCAACGATTGGCGCTGGATTCGTCGGGCTACCGGGGGACCGCGCGCCGTCTATCGTGCGTCGGTTCGTGCCCGATCGGCGGCTCTGACACTCGGTCTGACGGAGCGCGCGATCCTTGAGCAGCTCGAGCGTGCCGCTCGCGTCGATCTGCTCTGCCGCGAGGTCTATGCGCCTTCCTACGAGGTGTATCGCTCCCTGTGGGCGCTGTCGATTCTCGGTCTCGCCGAGCGCGTCGATCCCGCCCTGGTTTCCGAGATCTTCCAGGGTCCCGGCGAGGGCTTTCTCAAAGGGGGCGGCGCCGCGGAACTCTTCCTGCGCTATGGTGCGCTGGAGCTGACGGGCGTGCTGCGGCTCTTTCACGATGGTCGTGAGGGAGCCGTCTTCTTCCGTGAGGGACGCATCGAGTTCGCCACGACCAACGATCCGGAGCAGAGCCTCGTTGTTCACTTGTTACGCCGCGGGATCATCTCCGACCAAGATCACGAGATCGCGCTGCGCCATCTGATCTCCGGCAAGCGCATCGGCACTTTGCTCGCAGAGCTGGGCGCCCTGGACGAGGAGGAGGTTGAGCGCTTCGTGCGCGAGCAGGTGCTTGAGGTCGCTCGCTCGATAGCGCTCTGGGAGCAAGGCGAGTATCAGGTTGAAGAAGGGCTGCCTTCCCGGGAGTCGGTGACTCTCGGCTGGTCGGCCGAAGATGTCGTCATGGAGGCGCTCGAGGGCCTCGAAGCGACCGAGCGCATCTGGGATGGTCTCGGGGGTCTCGAGGGTCTGTTCCGCCTGCGGCCCGAGTACCTCGATCGTCTTGATCGGATGCGCCTGCGGCCTGAGGTCTGGGAACTCGTCTCGCTGCTTCGCCAGGAGATGACCCTCGCCGAGATCCTCGACAAGCGACCGGAACCGGATTTTGAGCTGTGTCGTATGCTCTATGCCCTCGAACGCGTGCATGTCGTCGAGCGCGTGTCCCTTGACGAGATTCTCGCGCGGGCCCGCAGCCAGCAGTCCCAGGCGGCCCCGCCTGCGGCGAGTGTCGCCGCGAGCTTCCATGGCGTCGCGGGTCCTTCCCTCGCATCCGGAGAGGACGAAGCTCACAGCTCGCCAGACGACGAATCGATATCCGGCGAGGAGTCCTCCGCTCGTCAGCTCGCGCCCGAGCTCTTTGACGAGGCGCCCCCGAGCGCGCCGCCCTTTTTCGAGGAGCCTTCGGCAGGCGGGTCGCCCGCCTTGCCGGGAGCCTGGGCCGCGCCCGAGGCATCGGGAGATCCTCTGGGCACAGAGGACGACCCATGGGCCACCGTCCGTCGTGACGCTTTTCATCTTGAGGACGCCCTCAAGGAGGGTGCTGCCGAGCTGCGAGAAGAGACCTCCGATGAGCCGGAGCAGGGTGGTTTTGCGCTTGACGATGAAGAAGCGCCGACCCCTTCGAGAACCAAACGCGAGATAGGCAGCGCCACGCTCGGCTCGGAGATCGCCGGCGAGTCCGATGACGAGCCCGCGCCTGCCGTGGTCGATGTTTCCTCGGAACTCTTCGAGGAGGTCGGCCAGGAAGAAGCCGAGCCTTACGACGGGGAGAAGGTCGAAAGCGAGGGTGCCAAGGATGCCGGCCTCGAGGCGGCCCTGGAGCTCGGGTGGGACGGGGCGGAAAGCTCGCCGCGTTTCGATCTCGCAGCGGAACTCGCCAGGGCCGATCCGGAACAAACTCTCGAGTTGGACGATCTTCGCCCCTATGGCCAGTTGACGGGAG
>CAYSMT010000321.1:0-4246 GCA_964432135.1 uncultured Acidobacteriota bacterium | reverse complement strand
GCCAGCGACGAGGCAGCCTACATCACGGGGCAAGTGCTCACGGTCGACGGCGGCATGGTGATGTGACCGAGCGCCGCCCAAAGCGAGGTCTGTTATCCGGTCCGACACGCCGTGAGAGACACCCAGAAGAAGGCCATCCTGCAGGGAGGCTCCCGATGATCCGCATGCTCAGCTCCAGCCTTGCTGCCGCCGTGTTGATCTTGGCTGCGACAGCTTGCTCGGAGACGACCCCGAAGCCCGACGTACGAGCCACAACCCCCGCTGCCTCGTCGGGGCAGATCGTCATTCCCCCGCCACCAGCGGGTTCCGGCCGAGGCGCCGCGGCACTCGTATGGGAGTTGCCCGAGGGCTGGATGGCCGAGCCGCCCTCGAGCCCGATGCGCAAAGCGCAATTCCGCGTGGAGGGCCCTGGCGGAGCCGCCCGATGCGCCGTGTTCTACTTCGGGCCTGGTCAGGGTGGCGACCCCATGGCGAACTTCCAGCGCTGGGCCCATCAGTTTCAAGGGGAAGACGGAACAAACGCCTTCGAAGCCATGAAGATCAGCGAGCTCGAGGGGGCCCGCCTTCCTGTGCGGCTTCTTGAGATCCACGGAAGCTATCACGGCGCGATGGGCTCCGGTCCCAGCGAGGCGCTGCCACATCAGATGCTGCTTGGAGCCATCGCAGACGGCCCTGACGCACCGTGGTTTTTCAAGTTTACGGGACCGGAAAAGACAGTCAGCTCTCAGCGAGAGGCCTTCGAAACCCTGTTGCGCTCACTGCACCCCGGCGCCTGAAACGAGCGCGACGGGTTATCATCCCCGCGATCCGCTACCGGTGAGTCGCCCTGAAGTAAGGCGTTCCCAGACGGACGCGGGCCAACGCGCGGTGGCAGCCAAGGGAGAATCCGGTTGCGCAAGCACATCATCATCGTCGGTGCGGGGGTCGTTGGAACGACCTGTGCCCAACGCTTGTCCCAGGACGGCCACGACGTCGTCATCGTCGAGCGCGATGAGGAAACGGCGCGAGAGCTTCATGATCAGCTCGATGTACAGGTCGTCAGCGGCGATGGCTGCTCGCTACCCGCCTTGCGCGAGGCCCAGATCGATCAGGCGGACCTGCTCCTCGCCGTGACGGATTCCGATGAGGTCAACATGATCACGGCGCTGATCGCCGGCTCGATGTTCGACGTCGACCAGAAGGTCATCCGGCTGCGCAATCGCGATCACCTCGAAAACCTGCCGGAGCTTGCCCGATCCTGGCCTGGAAAGACGACAGCGATCAATCCGGACCGCGTCGCTGCCGACCGCATCCTCTCGCTCGTGCGGATCCCGGAAGCCGTCGACGTTACGGACCTGCTCGGCGGGCGCGTCGTCGTCGCCGGCTTTCGCATCGATCCAAACTCTCCGCTGATCGGCAAAACCCTCGCTGAGCTCCCGCAGATGTTCCCCGAGTACAAGTTGCTCATCCCGGTGATCTACCGCGACGGGGACGCCTTGCATTCGACAGGTGAGACCCGCATCGCTTCGGGTGATGTGGCCTACTTCGCCAGCGTGCGCGAGGGCATCTCAAGCATGTTGCGGGCGCTCGGGCGCCCCGTGGACATCACGCCACGTCTCGTTATCGGCGGGGGCGGCGACATCGGACGTATGGTCGCCCGAGGCGCCATCGAACGTGGTTACCACACAACGCTGATCCGTCGGAGCTTGCGTGAAGCCGAACGCCTCGCTGTCGAGCTCGAACAAGCGCTCGTTCTGCACGGTGATGTCCTGAATGAAAGCCTCTTGCTTGAAGCAGGCATCGAACACGCAACGACCTTCATCGCTGTGACAGGAGAACAAGAGACCAATCTGCTCTCCGCCGTGCTCGCCAAGCGCCAGGGCACGCCACGAGCCATCGCCCTGGTCGATAATCCGACCTATCTCTCCGTTGCGGACAGTATGGGCATCAATGCCGTCGTCTCACCCCGACTCGCCTCCGTGAGCGCAATTCTGCGTTTCGTCCGCGGCGCGCATTTCGAGGAGGTGGCCAGCCTGCCCCAGGAGAAGGTCGAGGTCTCCGTTGTCGAGCTCGACCAGGACTCGCCGCTGACGGATCGTCCGCTCCACACTCTCGGACTGCCGCGAGGCGTGATCATCGCAGCCATTGCGAACGGCGACGACGTTGTCATTCCCGGCGGAGCGGACGTCTTGCGGCCGGGATCCCGCGCCGTCTTCTTCACGCCGGCCAAGCAGGCGGAGAAGCTGGCGCAACTCCTCGAGACGCGCTGAGCCATGCACCTGCGCGTGTGCGTGAAGATCGTCGCCTCCCTCGCGGGCCTGATGGGCCTGTTCCTCCTCCTGCCCCTGCTCCTCGCCCTGCTTTTCGACGAACCAACCCGCCCCTTCTGGGGTGCCATGCTCGTCGCTTTCCTGATCACAGGCCTCGGCCTGCTCATTGGCCGCGGAGCCCATTCCACGCTGAGCACGCGAGACGGCTTCCTCATCGTGACAACTGGCTGGCTCGTCGCCTCGGGAATCGCGGCGCTGCCCTACGTCTTTTCCGGTTGGGTCGGCCCCGTGGATGCTTGGTTCGAATCCGTCTCAGGTATCACGACGACTGGTTCGACGATCCTGACAGATATCGAGGCCCTCGAACGCTCTCTGCTGACCTGGCGTTCGTTCACCCAGTGGATCGGGGGGATGGGGATCATCCTGTTTACGATCGCAATCCTCCCGCTGCTCGGCGTCGGCGGCATGCAACTGTTCAAGGCCGAGGTCCCGGGGCCGGTGGCGGATAAGATCTCCCCCCGCCTGGCTGTGACGGCCCGCTTCCTGTGGGGCATCTATGTCGGGTTGACCGGGCTGGAATGGCTCCTGCTCGGCCTGGGTGGCATGCCGATCCTCGAGGCGCTCGACCACGCCTTCACGACCCTCGCGACGGGGGGCTTCTCGCCCAAAAATGCCTCGATCGCCGCATATGACAGCCACTATTTGCGCTACGTGATCATCGTCTTCATGTTCCTGGCTGGCATGAACTTCTGCTTGCATTTCAAGCTTGTCTTCGGGCGCTTTCGCGAGGTCTACGAGGACGAGGAGCTACGCTGGTATCTCGGCCTGGCGACCCTCTTCGTCATCCCAACCCTCATCGGGCTGCTACTTCACGGCGCCCCCTTCTCCAAAGCCCTCGAGGACGCACTCTTTACCGTTGCGTCTTTGATGACGACGACAGGCTATGCCACAGCCAACTACGAGGCCTGGCCCCTCGCACTCAAGGGCGCACTGATCCTACTTCTCGTCGTCGGCGGAATGGCTGGCTCCACGGGCGGTGGCGTCAAGACCATGCGCACGCTGCTCTCCTTTCGCGCACTGCGAGCCTCGTTCCGCCGGATGGAGCACCCTCACGCGGTGCGGCCGGTCATCTATAAGCATCGACCTGTCCCAGCCGACACTCTCGCCGCAATCTGGGGCTTCTTCGCATCCTACATGCTCCTCGCGGGAATGGGCATGATCATCCTTAACTGGCACGGCCACGATCTCGTGACCTCATGGTCGGCATCGCTAACGGCCCTCGGCAACGTCGGTCCCGGCCTGGCCGATGTCGGGCCAACGGACAACTTCGCCTGGATGTATCCCCAGAACAAGCTCTTCCTCAGCTTCCTCATGCTCTGCGGACGCCTCGAGATCTATACTGTGTTGCTGCTTTTCGTCCCAAGCTTCTGGCGCCGATGAACGCTCCCCAGGTGATCGGCTCACCTGCTGCAGAGTTCGTGGTCGAAATCGGCGAACCCATCTGTGCACATGCGAGGACGATGACAGACGGCCCCTCCTTCGACGGACGCCGCGCACGGAACAATTTCCGGACGACCCGGTTGAGACCGATCGAACCCATGTCATAAAGCACGGAGCTGTTCGGTCTGAAGCCATCGGAAGCAGCGCTGGCCTTGCCGAGCCACGTGCTTATCTTTTTTGTCAAGGGAGTCGGAGAGAAGAGGCTGCGCAGGGAGAGCGCTCATGCGCCGGAATTGCGTCAGTCTTCGTTCGGCCGCCCTATGTGGCGGCCTGGCCCTTGCCGCCACACTTTTCGGCGCAAGCATGGCATACGCCATCCCGCCGAAACAGGCTCCTCTTATACGCCTACCGGAAGCAACAACCGCACAGGGGGAAACGCTTTCTCCTGCGGAACCGCTCGTCTCACGGCAAGCACAGCTTCGGAGGGCGCTACAAGCGACCTGGTTTCATGGCATCACGCGCGAGGTCTACGACGAACTCATCCGACCCGGCGACGT
>CAYSMT010000320.1:0-4261 GCA_964432135.1 uncultured Acidobacteriota bacterium | reverse complement strand
CCGGGCGATCGCGGCGAGGCGTTGGCCCCTGATTTTGTCGTCCATGACCCTTTGTACTCCGCTTTGCCCTATGCCGACAAGCGGCCATGAGGCTTCGCGGAGCAAGCAGGCGTGGGCGCAGCGTGACGAGCAACGGCTACAGGCCCGCGAGGCGACGCAGCGCCGCCAGACGCTTGGCTGCTGATGCGGTGGGCAGGTTACTGATGTAAAAACGCGTCAGGCCAAGCGAAGCCAAAGCGCGAAGGGTTGCGGCACAGACCTCGTCAGCGCTGAAGGCGTGCTCGTGAAAATCTCGCGTAAGCCCTTCCGCCGGCACAGGAATGAACGTATCGAGCACGCGTAAAGTGCGACGACGCGCGCTGCGGTAGTAGAAGACACCGCCAATCAGTGGCAAATCGAGGCCGCGCCGCACGAAGTGATGAACAAAGGCCTGGGCAGGCGCGAGCTGATGATGGGACATGACCTGGGTCAGCACGAAGTCCAATCCCTCGGCCTGCTGCTCGAGAAAGTCGAGCTGCTCAACCGGATCGCGATAGGGGTTCGCCCATCCACCGAGCAACAGCGCGGGCTGACTCGCGCGCAGACGTGTGCGCAGCTCGAAGGCGTGGGGCAAACAGCGAGGAATGCCGTCGTGTCGATCCCCGCCGAGCACGACAAGCGCAGGAAATCCCTCACGCCGGGCCCGCGCTGCGTAGCTCTCGCAATAACGGAGTGGGTGTTTGAGGGTGAGAAAGGGCACGACGAGCCCGCGGACGGCGTCCTCGCCGAGGTTCCGGACGAGGTGGGTCAGGTTCTCCTCTTCGTCACTCCCAACGGCGTTGTCGGTGAGAAATACGACCGTGCCTCCCGCACTGAGCTTGCGAATCGTGTGATGGACATCGATCCATGCCTCCATCGCATGCACGCCCTCAAGCGCACGACGCGGCGGACGCAGCTCGACCGCCAGCAGGGGAAGCGAAGCTGCGAGCCTTTCTCGCAGGCTAGGGTGGCGAGACTCGAAGGGGAACTCAGGGTCGATCATGACAGCAATAACTCATCCAGTACGCTCCGCTTGTCAAGCCCTGCCGAGCGAAGCATCGTACGAGCGCGTCGCCCGGATGGGAGATGACCTGTATTCTCTCCTGCATGATGCGACCTCCCATCAGAGAGCAGCTCGGCAAACGAATCCTGATCCTTGACGGCGCTACGGGTACGCGTCTTCAACAAGAGGGCCTCGGTCCGGTGGACTTCGGAGGCCCAGAGCGGGAAGGCTGCTTCGAGGCCCTTCTGCTGGAGCGACCGGAGCTGATCACCTCGGTCCACCGCGAGTACCTCGCCGCCGGGGCAGACATCATTGAAACCAACAGCTTCTCCGGGACGCCGCTGGTCCTCGCCGAGTACGGCCTTGCGGCGCGAGCGAGAGAAATCAACCGTCTCGCCGCTTCGATCGCAATCGAGGCGGCGCACGAGGCGAGCACCGCCGAGCAGCCACGCTACGTCGCCGGTTCGATCGGACCGACCACTAAGACCCTGCTGCTTACCGGCGGCATCAGCTACGCCGACCTGAAAAACGCCTTCCGCATCCAAGCTCTCGGCCTGATTGAGGGAGGCGTGGACTACTTGCTTGTCGAGACGGCCTCCGACCCTCTGAACATCAAGGCTGCTTTCGACGGCATCGACGTGGCGATGGATCAGGTGGGACGCCACCTTCCCATCGCCGTATCGGTGACGATCGAGAGCTCGGGCGTCACGCTCTGTGGACAGTCGATCGAGGCCGCCTATGTCTCGGTCGAACACCGTGAGCTGCTCTATTTCGGCCTGAACTGCGCGACGGGCCCTGAGCTGATGGGCGATCCCCTGCGCAGCCTGCATGAGATCTCCCGCGTCCCTGTTGCTTGCGTTCCCAACGCTGGACTTCCCGACGAGGACGGTCATTACCAGCAGACCCCAGAGATTCTCATGCGCAGCATGACCCGTTTCCTCGAAGCCGGCTGGCTCAACCTCGTGGGAGGCTGCTGCGGAACGACAGCCGCCCACATCGCCTCTCTCGCTCAGGCCGCCAAACGCGCGAAGCCCCGCACCCTGGCCAAGGCAAGCTGGTCCCGGGTCTCGGGCATTGACTACCTCTCGCTGGAGGAGGACCGGCGGCCGTTGATCGTCGGCGAACGCACCAATGTCATCGGCTCCCGTCGCTTCCGCAAGATGATCGCCACGGATGATTTCGACCGCGCTGCGGAGATCGGAAAGCTGCAGGTCGCGGGCGGAGCGCATGTGCTCGATGTCTGCCTGGCCAACCCCGACCGGGACGAGCGCGCAGACATCTGCGCACTCTTGGAGAGGCTGGCTCGCAAGGTACGTGTCCCGCTGATGATCGATTCGACAGACCTCAGCGTCCTCGAGGCCGCTCTTCAGCTCACGCCTGGCAAGGCCATCATTAACTCGATCAATCTCGAAGACGGCGAGGAGCGCTTCGCCAAGGTCGTCCCCCTCGCCCGGCGTTACGGCGCGGCGCTCGTCGTCGGTTGCATCGACGAAGATCCGCAACAGGGCATGGCCATCGACTCCGCGCGCAAGCTCGCCATTGCCCAACGCGCGGTCGCGTTGCTCAAGAACAAGTACGGTGTCGCTCCCGAGGATCTGATCATCGACCCCCTCGTTTTCCCCTGTGCCAGCGGTGACGAGACTTATCGCGGCAGCGCGCACGAAACTATCGAGAGTCTACGACACATCAAGAAGGCTTTGCCTCGCTGCAAGACGATCCTCGGTATCTCGAACGTCTCCTTCGGTCTACCGGCGGCGGCACGCGAAGTGCTCAACGCCGTCTTCCTGCACGAGTGTGCTGAAGCAGGGCTGGACTTGGCCATCGTTAACAGCGAACGAATCGTACGCTACGCAACGATCGCCAGCATAGAACGCGACGGCGCGCTCGATCTGCTCTACGACCGTGCTGACGACGCCATCGCGCGCTTTGCCGCGCTCTTCCGCGCTGAGCGACCCCAGCCGAGCCCCCAACAGCTTGGGCGCGAGGCTCTCGAGCTTCGGCTACGACGACGCATCGTCGAGGCCCGGCGCGAGGGGCTCGAGGACGATCTCGAGGAGGCTCTCTCGCGCTACACACCTCTTGAGATCATCAACGGTCCTTTGCTCGACGGGATGGACGAGGTCGGCCGCCTCTTCGGGGCGAACGAGCTCATCGTCGCTGAGGTGCTCCAGTCGGCCGAAGTCATGAAGAACTCGGTCTCCTACCTCGAACGCAACATGAAAGATGGCAGAGGACCGAGCCGGGGACGGGTGCTGCTCGCAACGGTCAAAGGCGATGTCCATGACATCGGCAAGAACCTCGTCTCGATCGTCATCGCCAACAACGGCTACGGGGCCATTGCCCTCGGCATCAAGGTCGATCCCGGCACGCTGGCACAGGCGATCCGCGATAATGAGCCGGACGTCGTCGGCCTCTCGGGCTTGCTCGTCAAGTCCGCCCATCAGATGGTCTCAACGGCCACCGAGCTACGGGCGCTGGGGATGCGAGTCCCGATTCTCGTCGGTGGTGCAGCCCTGAGCCGACGCTTCACCGAGTCGCGCATCCTGCCGGAGTACGAGGGCCTCGTGCTCTATGCGCGGGACGCGATGGATGGCTTGGCGCTCGCCAATCTCCTCGTGAACGAGAAAGGCCGCGCCCAGATCGAAGCGGAGATCGCCAAGACACGATCGATTCAGCCGTCCCGCGCAACGAACGAGCTAGCCGGCCAGAATCCAGGAAAGAGCGCACGGGACACGGCCATCGCAGCCTCACCTATCCGAACCAGACCAGACCAAGCAGCTCGCGCGGTGTCACCGGCCGCAGAGATACCCGAGGCGCCTAACTTCGAGCGTAACGTTTTCGCGCTACGCTCACGAGAGGCGCTGTCCTGGATTAACGAGCAAATGCTCTACGGACGCCACCTCGGTCTGCGCGGCAACATTCGGCGTCTCGCCGAAGAAGGCAACGACAAGCTCGCCAAGCTGCGGCGCGCCGCACAAGAGCTAACTGGTGAGGCGGCGGATCGCGGCTGGTTCAATCCACGAGGGATCTTCCGTTTCTTCGGCGCGGAGGCAATCGGCAGCACGCTCATCCTGCGCGATCGTCCGCGAGGTCGGGAGCTGGCGCGTCTCGTCTTTCCTCGCCAGATGAGCCGTGAGCGGCTGTGTATCACGGACTGGGTCGAACGACCCGCCGAAAGGCCGGACACGATCGCGATGATGGTCGTGACGACAGGCGCGGGAGTACGTGAGCAGGCCGAGC
>CAYSMT010000319.1:0-4276 GCA_964432135.1 uncultured Acidobacteriota bacterium | reverse complement strand
TGGCCTCGACGGAACCCTCCGGGAAATCGAGCTCCACTTGTTCGGGATCGATACCTTCCTCCTCGCTGACCTGTGCCACGGCACGCCTCACCACCGACTCGAGACGCGCGTTTACCCGCGCAAGCTCGCAGGAAGCGTTTTGGAGGTAAGCAATCTCCAGCAGTCCCTCAAGAAGAGCGGAAAGGCGCTTAGTGTCCCGCTCGAGAATTTCGTAGAACTCGGCGCGCTCACTCTCCGACAAAGAGGGCTCCGTACGAAGGGTCTCCACAAAACCGCGGATCGAAGCCATCGGCGTCCGAAGCTCGTGACTAAATGCTGCGAAGCTCTCCGCCGATTCGATCGCCCGTGCTTCGCTCGTGGTCTCAGCAATGACCATGACACTGCCGAGTGGCTGACCCCGCACCGAGATGACCCGCGCCATCTGCAACAACAGCTGGCGAACTGATCCACCCGATACGATGGACAGCTCCGCGACGGAGACGGGGCGGGGCGCAGACAGGAAAGCCAGCCATTTGCCCCGAAGAGCCCCGGGAAGATCCAGCATCGCGAGCGGTCTTCCTTGGACCGCTTCGGGTGCGAGCGCGAGCAACCGGCTCGCCGCACCATTGATCAGAACGAGTCGCTCCGAATCATCGAGCACGAGAACCCCTTCCTCGATCGACTCACTTGTCGCGCGGAGGATCTCCCGTTCTCGTTGAATCGCATCGGCCTTGACGACGAGCTCCGCGCGTAGACGAGCGCGTTCGCCCTCGTCATTGATCACGACCAAACGCAGATCTTCCTCTGCGCTCGGCGGGCGACGCACGCGGACTCGCGACGGAAGAGAAACTCCTCCCTTCGTGAAGGCCATCATCTCCAACGAACCATCGCCACCGACGATCAGGTCCAGCAGGGCCCGGCCTTCGTGCTCCTCGGCAAAAGGTCCCGAGGTGATGCTGGCAAGCTGTCCCTCCAGCTCGCGTCGGGAATATCCGAAGCGCCTGATGTACTCCTCGTTCGCCCAGACGATACGACCCGCACCGTCGGTCGCCAGCACCGCGTCAGGAAGGCCATCCATCAAGCTAGTGAAATCAAGGTGGGGGGATCGGCCACCAAAGACAGAACGCGACTCCGCAGAGCCACCGCGCTCGGCGCTTCCATCGTCGGGAATCCCGTCGTCACGGTGACCCCTGTCCCGATTTCGAACAGTCAAGACCGTCCTCTACCCATGTCTTGGTGATCCCATGTGAATCTATGCAAGCTGCGGGCCAGCTCCCGCTACCCAACCACTCGGACCATTATCGCCCATATCGACAAAATCTGGACGAGATTCTCGCCCCAATCAACACGCCACCGCTGACGCGTGTTCCGATCCGGAACGAAGCCTACGTTTCACCTTGGCACAGCGCAGGGCATAACCCATATTGCCTATGGGTGAAGTGGTCGTCAGCGTTCGCCGCGTCAGCACGAGGAGTCAGAGCATGGCAGCGCCGTTGGCAGCCGTCCGGCAGCCGTCAAACACGCTCACATCGGCCCCGTTGGTCCTCATCGTCGATGACGAGCCAAGTATTCGCCGACTGCTCGCCTTTAACTTGTCACGCGCAAGCTACCGGGTCGAAGCAGCGAGTACGGGCGAGGAGGCCCTCGAACTCCTCGATCGCTTGCACTTTGATGTCGTTCTCCTTGACCTAATGCTTCCTGGAATCGACGGCCTCGAGGTGTTGCGCCAGATACGACGGCGAAACCCGAGCCTGCCCGTGATTCTGCTCACGGCCCATGGCTCGATCGAAAACGCAGTCGAAGCAATGAAGCTCGGCGCCCGCGACTTTCTGACAAAACCCTTCGAAATGGAACGGCTGAACGTGGCCATTCGCAACACCCTCGAGATCTCGCAGCTTTCTCGCGAGGTCGAGAGCCTGCGCACGCAGCTTTCTTCGCGCCTGCGTTTTGACGACATCGTCGGCGCCTCTGGAGGACTGCGCGACACTGTCCTGCTCCTCGAGAAGGTCATTCCTACCGACCTGACCGTCTTGATTCAAGGCGAATCAGGAACGGGCAAAGAGCTTATCGCGCAGGCCATCCACAACGAGGGGCCCCGCTCCTCGAGACCTTTTGTAGCCATCAACTGTGCCGCGCTGCCCGAAGCACTGCTCGAGAGCGAACTCTTCGGTTACGAGAAAGGAGCTTTCACGGACGCAGGGAAAACCCGAGAGGGAAAGTTTGAGTGCGCCGACGGGGGGACGGTCTTCCTCGATGAGATCGCCGAGATGTCACCGGCTGTCCAGGCAAAGCTCCTGCGCACACTGCAAGATCGTACGGTGACGCGTTTAGGAAGCTCCACGCCGATCGCGATTGATGTGCGCATCCTTTGCGCCACGAACAAGGATCTGCTTGAGATGTGCAAACGGGGAGAGTTTCGCGAAGATCTCTATTACCGGGTGGCCGTGTTCCCCCTCACCATCCCGCCGCTTCGCGAGCGCCCCGAGGACATCCCGAGCCTGGCCCGACACATCCTCGCCTTGGCCCATCCTGATGAGGCCGTGCGGATACATCCCGAGGCCATGGAGGTTCTTGAGGCGTATCGCTGGCCCGGGAACGTACGCGAGCTGCAGAACGTGCTTCGGCGAGCAACAGTCCTTGCCGGAAACGGCACGATCTTGCCCGAACATTTCCCGGCAAGCGTGCAAGCTGCGTTCGCAGATACATTTATCTCTTCGGAATCCCAGGCGGCAGGCCACGAGCCTCCCATCCCTTCCTCGTCCGAGGCGAACGCCATCCCGACCCTCGATGAGGTAGAGCGCAACCACATCTTGAGGGCTATCGAGTCCTGTCGGGGGAATCTCAGCGAGACATCGCGTGTTCTCGCCATCGGCCGCACAACCCTCTACCGCAAGCTGCATAAGTACGGCATAGCTCCCTGAAGCGCTTCGTTTGCCCCCGCTGTGAGCTTCCACGAATGGGGCGGGGTTATCATCTCTCATGCGCAATATGACAGAAACACCCTTGCCGACCGGATGTACGAGTTGGATCGAGACGCATCTCGATGCCTTGTCCCAAAACACCTGCGCCTTTCGCGAGCGGCTGACGCAGCCCTCGCGCTTGATCGCCGTCGTCAAGTCCAACGCCTACGGGCATGGCGCCACTCTCGTCGTCCCCGCCCTTCAAAGGGCTGGCGCCGATGGATTTGCCGTCGTCAACCTTGCCGAAGGCATCGCGGTACGCCAGATCACCGGCCCCAAACCACCCATCATCGTGCTCGGGCTGATTCCCCATGGCGATCTGGGCGTTGCCATCGAACAGGATTTGCAACCCACGATCTACGATGAGCTGTCGGTGCGCGCCCTTGCACTCGCCGCGCGAACGCAGCATAAGACGGCACGCGTCCACATCAAGATCGAGACAGGCACGAATCGCCAGGGTGTCCGAGGCAAGGAACTCTTGCGGATCGTTAGCACCATCGCGAACTCACCTGGCGTCGAGATCGCTGGTGTATCAACTCATTTCGCCGACATCGAGGATACGACAAATCACGACTTTGCCGGCCAACAAATAGCACGCTTCCAAAGGGAGATCGACGGCGTTCGCTGGCCGAGCGGCGAAACACCGCCACGTCATAACGCCTGCTCGGCCGCGGCCATCCTCTTCCCGGAAACCCACCTCGAACTCGTGCGCATCGGGATCGGTCTTTACGGCTTATGGCCCTCGCGGGAGACCCTCGTCGCGGCAAGAGAGCGAAAGCTTGTGGGCTTGCAGCTCGAACCGGCGATGAGCTGGAAGTGCCTCGTCGCCCAGGTCAAGGATGTTCCGACTGGAGACTACGTCAGCTATGGCCGAAGCTGGCGAGCAACGCGCCCTTCCAAGATCGCCGTCCTACCGGTGGGCTACTTCGATGGCTACCCCCGGGCTCTGTCCGATAAAGCCCACGTGCTTATCGCCGGGCGACGGGCGCGGGTCGTCGGGCGCGTGTGCATGAACATGATGATGGTTGACGTTACGGACCTCCCCGAGCCCCGTTGTGGAGATACGGTCGTCCTTCTCGGCTGCTCGGGAAACGAACGGCTGCGCGCGGAAGAGCTTGCGGACTGGGCGGGAACGATCCACTACGAGATCGTCTCACGCATCAATCCGGCGTTGCCACGCATCGCCTCCAGCTCGGAACACTGACAGTTCAGAGAAGCTCCCGCGCAGCGTCGAGCCCGGCGCGGAAGATCTCCACTCCTGTCGGAATCATGGCCTCGGGTCGTTTCCGATGCCTCCAACGCGGATGCAACCAAGGGTGAAGGAAAGCTTCGGGATG
>CAYSMT010000318.1:0-4287 GCA_964432135.1 uncultured Acidobacteriota bacterium | reverse complement strand
CTTGTTCGAGATTCTTGAGGGCTTGCTCACGCACGCCAAGCCGCCGGGCGCACTCGCCACGGATCAAAAGGGAACGCGCCTCGAGGAGCCGTGCTCCCGTCTCGTGGGCGTGCTTCCCGGCACGGGTTGCGAGCTCCTCTGCCCGTCGATACTCGGAAAGAGCCTGGTAAGCCATGGCTTCCATCAGGTCCGCCCGAGCATCCTCTGTGGGAGAAGAGGCCATCTGTTTCCATTTTTCCATGACCGCGAGAGTGCTGCGTGGTTGGTCTTTCGCCATAGTTGCCCGCGCGAGGGCGAAGGCGTACTCCGGATTGTCGGGGTAGGCCTCCCACAGGGATCGATGAATGGTGATGGCATCGCCCCACTCCCTCATGGTCTCATGATAGCGCGCCTGAACCTCTTGGCGTTGGGCCCATGACAGCTCACCAGACAGCTTCTGTGCGAGCGCGGCCTCTCCGGCGGCTTTGGCATCGTATCCGAGATGGCTCCAGGCCAGGCTCAGCGCAGAGTGGGCCAGCGGATATTCCGGCTCTGTACGGGTGGCCTCCTCAAGGAGAACTCGTGCGCTGATCGCATCGAAGTGGCGTAGATGGGCCAGACCTGCGGAGTAGAGCTTCGCGGCGTCGACGTTGGCGGGAAAAGCGGCTGCGATTCCTTGGGAGTCCGTCGTTGTCACGGGCCCGGCGTCGAGGGTTCGGCGGAGTTCTTTGCCCAGATTCGAGACAAGTGCGCCAAGCTCCGAGAGTACGCGGGTCTGGCTTGACGCGATGACGGTCTCACCGCTTTTCGCGTCCTGAACGCGCAGATCGACCCGGAGGGCGGATTCTTGGCCCTCAAGACTGAGATATGAGCCAACGAGGATCAAATCGGCGCCCAGACGATGGCGAATCGATTGGAGTGTTTCGGTGGCAAAGCCCTCTTTGGATGGGAGCTTTAGATCAGCGCAGGCCAACGCAACCGACTCGCCGGGGATCGTTCTCAGTCGTCCACCTGCAGCCAGCTCCACCGTGAGCATTTCCGAAAGCGCAGTCGAGATCCATTCCGCGTCGTTCCGCCCGCTGAGATTGTGAAACTTGAGCACTGCGATGGAGCGTCTCGGGGAAACATTCCCGCCTCCGAGTTCAGGTCGGAGAAAAAAAGTGATCACCGCCAAGATGCAAAGCAGCAGGACACCAACACCCATAGCCATCCACAACAGGTGGCGGCCGGCGGGCTCCAGCCCGACCTTTTCGGATGCCGCGACCTCCCGGACGGGCGCGGTGAAGCGATAGCCGCTCCCCTTGATCGTTCGGATGAAGCCGCGCCCTTCTTCCCCCAACGCGGATCGCAGGCGGTGGAGTCCGAAGCGCAGCGTTCCGTCCCGGACGATTTCCGCTTGCCAGACCTGCTCGAGAAGCTGTTTCCTTGTCACGAGCCGCCCCGCGTTCCTGACGAGCAGAACAAGCAAGTCGAAGGATTGCGCACCCAGCTCAACGGTCTTGCCGGCGTGGGTCAGCATGCGGTTGCTCGGATCGAGGCGGAACAAGCCGAACTCATAGATGGGTTGTGGATCCGTGGCCAAGGTCGAACCCCTCATTGAGCCTGCTCATACGGCCCGCTTCGAGTTCGGAAGGCCCAAGCATACACTGGCTTCTCCATGTTATTCGAGGCGATCATGGAGGGAGCTGATGGCGTAACGCATCGCATTTATGTGGCTTACGCCCGTGTTGCTGCTCCTGGGCTTGTCGAAGACGTCCTCGTTTAACGCTGATCTGACGGCAATCTAACGATTCATACCTAGCTGAACATCCGAGTTGGTGAGACCTTTTTGCCAGCAAGGCGCGGCGGTGGGAGTGCTCTCGTTCCCGACCGAAAGGGCACTCCCGTCGCGGCCGACTAGCGCGAGGATCGGGCAGATCAAGCGTCGCTGCTGTGAAAGCGCTACGAAGCCACCGGCAACTCGATGCCTGTTCCGTTCGAGCGTGTTCTGTTTTTCTGGGTGCTCAGGAGGTCTCGCCGTGCGGATTCTCGGTGTGAGTGTTTCGATGGCCGTGGCCTCGCTCTTTCTTGTTTATGCCGGGAACGTTGCTCCCATCGAGCTTCGAAGTGGCGCGCTGGCTGGTCCCGAAGACGGGGCTAGGCTCCAGCCTTCTTTGCGGTTGGATCCGGTCGACTTGGAGGAAGGGGGTGCCGCACTAATCAAGCTAAATGCGGTTTCGACCCAGACGGTGCGGGACAGAATCGAGCAGTTGGACATCAGAATTGTGGCTCCCCTGGGACCGGACAGCTTCATCGCATGGCTCCCGCCTGGTGGTCTTGGATGGGTCCAGAAGATCGAGGGGGTGGCGTGGGCAGCGCCCTACCATCCAGCACTGCGGATCGCCCCTGAGCTGTCCTCTGTAAGCAAGCAAGACCCGCGGAGCAAGATTCCGATCACGTTGCACCTGTTTGCTCACGTTGATGTGGACGAGATCATCGAGCGTCTTATCGCCTTGGGCTTGGAGCCTCGAGGTGTCGCGCACGGTCGGCTTGCCGCTGAGTCCCCCGATGACCGAGTTTCGGGAGAACGGACGGGCCGAATCATTCTCACGCCGACGCCAACAGAGCTTGTCGACCTCCGCGAACTCCTGGCGACCTGGCCGGAGGTGTTCTGGATCGGGCGGCGCCCCCGCTACGGTTTGCTGAACGATGCGACGAGCTGGGTAATTCAGTCCGGCATCGGGGAGGGGTACGCGACGCCCGTTCATGATCACGGGTTGCACGGTCAGGACCAGGTGATCGCCATCCTGGACACAGGTCTGGATGTCGACATGCCCTTTTTTAGAGACCAAGCTTTCGGTCTGCCCGTCACGAACGAAGGGCTTGGTGTAGGCCATCCCAACACCAACCATCGTAAGGTGTTGATTTACAACTTCCTGTGGGATCAGGACGAGCCTTCGAATCCAGCCGATTGGGATGATCACGATCATGGAACCCACGTGGCTGGAAGTGCGGCGGGGGACGACGACACAAAGATCGGCGTGCGTGACCACGCCGACGGAATAGCTCCGGCGGCTAAGCTTGTCATTCAGGACGGAGGAATGGAGAGCGATGATTGCGCGGACATTCCGGCGATTGGTTGCCCTGCGGCAGATCTGCAGCCCTTCTTTGATCAGGCCCGGCTTCAAGGGGCTTCGATCCATTCGAACTCTTGGGGGGATCGAGAGAATGCCACTCCCCACAACATCTACTCGGAGGGCTCCGAGGACGCTGATACGTTCATGTGGGCTCACCCGGGGTTCCTGCTGCTATTTGCCGCAGGGAATGAGGGGTCCGATTCCGGGACGGTGATCTCTCCGGCAACGGCAAAGAATGTGGTCGCGGTGGGAAGCACGCTTCATGGCCTGAGCGCAGAGCGAGTGGCCGGGTTCTCCTCAAGAGGCAACACGGCCGACGGGCGCATCAAGCCGGACGTGATGGTCCTAGGATCCGGCATCCTCTCTGCGAATAACGACAACGATATCCACAGCAATAACAGCGGCGTGCGCAGCATGAGCGGCACCAGCATGGCGGCTCCGGCGGTGGCTGGTGCTGCTGCGTTGATTCGCGAGTACTTCCAGAAAGGGTACTACCCCCACGGGGTTCCAGAGCCAAGCCACGCGTTCACCCCAAGCGCGGCGCTGCTCAAAGCCACGTTGATCGGCTCCGCAACAGCCATGAAGGGCACGAGTTGGTCTCCTCTGGAACCCCCGCCCAGCGCGGAACAGGGCTGGGGCAGGGTGCTCCTTGACGATGCGCTCTACTTCGACGGAGACGACACCCACTTGCTCATTCGTGACGAGACTGCTGCCTTCTCCGACAGCGGAGAACCATCCATCGAGATAGGTATCAAGGTCGTTGACGCGAGTCAGCCGCTAAAAATTACGCTGGTATGGACCGATTATCCCTCTACGCCCGCTGCAGCGGTCAACCTCGTGAACAATCTTGACCTGGAGCTTGTCGCTCCAAACGGGACGAAGTACCGGGGAAACAACTTCGCCAACGGCTTCACGGCTGCCGGCGGCAGCTTCGACATTCTTAACAACGTCGAAGGAGCCCGCATCGCAAACCCCTCGATCGGAGACTGGAAGGCGCGGGTCATTCCTTCGGCCATCGTTCAGCCGGAGCAAGGGTTTGCCTTGATGGCATTAGGGCGCGTAGCGCGAGACGGGGTCGCCTTGTTTCGCGGTGAGATCGCCCCTGTTCCGGTCGGGGGAAATATGGATGCGATTCTTGATCCCGGAGAGTGGTTTGACCTGCCACTCGAGCTGATCGGGTCCGGCTTTTCCC
>CAYSMT010000317.1:0-4288 GCA_964432135.1 uncultured Acidobacteriota bacterium | reverse complement strand
AACAAAAAGTGCCGCCAGCCCGTCCTCGGTCGGCACGAGAACGTGTAAGACACCGTCGCGGTAGCGGATGATCAGATTCTTGCCGTCGCGCGTCACGGACTCGACCTCGTCCCGAACGCCCCCCGACCAGCTCCCCAGCCTGCGGGTTTTCCTCAGCAGATCAGATATTTGCGGCAGGAGCAAGTTCCAGCGGGCCGCCTCAGTTGAACGCTGGCCGAGGCTGTCCACGGAGACGAGGGGTAACCCGACCCTGCTCGAGAGTGCTGCTCGTACGCGTTCGAGACGGGCCTGCCCGGGTGTCGTCCGCCGAGCTGTCGTAGCGCCCTCCGGCGTACTCGGGTTGGCAATCGAGTATGATAGTCCGGAGGCTCCACCATCATTGACCGCGAGCTGTGGGGCGGTGCCACCGCGCTTGACCGTGCGGGGACTGGCCACGGCGACTTCCCTCGCCTGCCCGGGGTTCTGGTCGTAGACGACCCGCGTTCCCGTAACGGCCCCGGAGACGGCGATTGGGGCTGCCTGGGAAGGCTTCGCCGTGTTCCCCCGTGGGAGATCCACGACGGGGGCATCCTTCGTAGGCACGATGGTCGTGCCTGTTTTCAGCCGTTGCGAGACCGGGTGGAGGCTCGGGGAGGGAGCGGCTCGGGCCGCCGGACGAGGCGTGACGACGCCGGCATCCGGCGCTTCGGTATCGATATAAGAACGATCCGTTGCCGCGGCGACCTGGATGCGCGCCGCCTTCTGCTCACGAGGAACGGCGCGCGGTACGAGGAGCTCGATGGCCTCGTCTTGGTGGACGACACGCGTGTGGGGATCACTCGTCACCACCGGGCGCTCGCGGTGTTCCACCTGGGGTTTGGGCAGATTGACGGCGACCTCGTCCAGGGCAGGCTGGAGGACGGGGCGTGTCGCTTCGCTGGTGAGCTCAGGTTGCGGCCGATCGTTGGTGACGGGCTCAGGGATCTCGAGCTCGGGCTCCTCAAGCTGAGGCTCGAGCTTGACGGGTTCGGGTTCTGGCTCGAAAGGTACGGGCTCCGGCGGAGTGATCTCTGGCTCTGGCTCCACTTCGGGAAGGGGAGGGAGAGGAGGTGGTGGAGGAAGGGTTTCCGGCGGCACGCGAATGATCTGAAGCGGTCTTGCTTCGGGCTCGCGGGGGTGCTCGATCTCGCGTACGAAGGAGATCCATTCTGGAGGGATGAGGAGCAGAGCCGTTGCCATGGCGAGGCAGAAGCTCGCGCTGCGGTAAAAAGAGTCTCGCGAAAGCGTGGCCCTGAGCGTCATGGGGCGTGGCTCCGCGCTTCCTCGAAGATGACCTGGGGAGTTACCCCGCGGTCGAGGCAAGCCATGATGACATTGAGCGTCGCTCCAGCATAGGACGCGCGGTCCGTCGTGACAAAGATGTCGACGCTCTTGACGGCTTCATCGGCCGGAATACCCGGGCGAGTTTTTTCGATCCAGGCGTCAAGGGCGTCGCCGACCTTCTCATAAGCGCCTATCGAGGTCGGATCCCCGACGGCGAGCTCTTCATGAGAGAAGGCGATTCTCGAGTCGCGGTAGATCGTGATGTCGAGGCGTTCCCTGGATTGTGGCGTCGTAGCGACGGCGTGGTCCGGATCCCGAGGAGGCAGGGAGATCTTTTCCTTGACCGTCTTATCGAAGGACGAGGCCACGAGGAAGAAGATGATCAGCAGGAAGACGACATCCACCGCGCCCTCGAAGGAGTCTTCGAGATCAAAGCTGTGTTTGTCACCGTTGCGCACGGTATCAGCCTTCGAAGAGGTGAGTGTAAGCCGCCGTAAGCTGATCTTCCCGCCGGCCGATAGAGTGGATGACCGCCGTCTTGAGCAGCATGGCGATCGTTTTGATGATCAAACCGACGACCGTCGTGATCAGGGCGATCTGGATAGATAGCGCAAGGTCCGATGGCGTCACGGTGTCTTTGATCGAGATCTCGTAAAACGCCGCCACCATACCGACCGCCGTGCCGAGGAAGCCGATGGCGGGAGAGACCACCGAGGCGAGGGAGAGGTACATCAAGTTGCGTTTGACCCGGTCGAATTCCTCGTCTTGAATGGCCTGCCAGACCGAGAAGGGTCGCGGTGCTGCGAAGCCCCGCTCGCCGATGAAGCGACGCAGGATCAGCGCGAAGAGGGTCGGGTCTTGCTCGGCGACCCTTCGTGCCTCCGCCATGCGCTCCTCGCCACCTAACTCGGATCTCCGTGTGATATCGGCAAGTCGCTTCGCGCTCGCCTGGTCGTAGATGTAACGCTGGCGCAGCTCAAAGATGTAGTAGTGCACGACGACGCCGAGGGTCAGCGAGACGATGACCGCGAAGAGAAACATAATGGTCGCGTTGATCGGTACAATGTTCTTGGTAATCAACGCCGCCATCATGTCGATCATGGAGTCACCGCGGACCACAGTGACACTGAACACCGCTGCTGCGCTCAGAGCGACGGCTATCAAAAAGATCGTTTTCGCGCTGCCCGATTGTCTGCTCTCATTGCTCATGGGCTTGGTCTGCTCTCCGGAATAAGGGCACACGACCCGCCACATTCTGTGGGGCGCTCCACGGCGGCTGCGTCTTTGCAGGTCTTCGTCGTGGGCTCGGGTAGGAGGATGGGCTCAAGATGACGCCCCACCATTATCGGTCTTTGCCCCCTCCGTGGCGGGCAGGCGAATGAAGGTGAGACGGTGGACGTCAGACCAGCGCTCGTTCGTACTCATCGCCAGGACATCGAGGTCGTTGGCCCCGATCAGCGGAAGCTTGGCGTCGGGGAGCTCGAAAAAGACACGATAGGGCGCATCACGCGAGCCGCTTGGCACACGGTCGAGCCGTAAGAGATCTTGTGGCTCGGCAGGTCGCAGCCTAGCGACGCGGTCTCCGAGACGTACGCGATCGATTGACGAGCGGGAGAAGATGACGCCGCTGATCGTGACAAATTCTTTGGTCGAGGTCATCTCGAGCGGATGAAAAACGATGGTCGGTCGGAAGAGCGAGGTGTCGAACAGTGGCGGACGCTCTTTCTCGCCCGGATTTTCGGCGAAGGCAGGAAGTCCGACGGCAACGAGCGAAAGCAGCAGGCATGGCAGGCAGAAACGCACGAGGGAGACCTCCTCTTCGGGGTGGGGTGGACCACATGTCCGTGCGAAGGCCGGGTCCGTGCAACGACGCATAATGTCTCAGCTCGCGGGCTAAGCTGAGCTGATGGGACCATGGTACTGGTTGACCGGGGGCCCGGCTACCCGTGGCTCGGAGACGGCGCGGAGCGGGGCCCGCAGCGGGCTCCGGGCGGGGGCGGAGGCGATCACCCGAAAAAAGGTGAGAAACCCGAAATCAGTCAGCTCGCGCCGTGGCGATCGATCCCGTACTTGCCGACGCGGTACTGGAGGGTCTTATAGGACAGGCCGAGCAGCCTCGCCGCAACCCCCAGGTTGCCTCGGCTCCTCTCGAGCGCCTGGGTGATTAGTGAGCGTTCGAGCTCCGCGAGATGGATCCCTCCTGAGGGTAAGGCGAAAAACTCCGCGCCAGCCGGCACGGCCCTCACGCCGTCGCGGATCGAGGGGGGCAGAGCATCGAGCTCCACTCGCTCGCCGGAGGAAAGCACGACGAGGCGGTCGATGAGGTTTTCGAGCTCGCGGACGTTACCGGGCCAAGTGTAATTCCGCAGGCGATCGAAGACGGCGGCGCCGAGTCGCGGCACCGGGCGGGAGAGGCGTTCTCCCGCCCGGGAGAGGAAGTGCTCGACGAGGAGCGGAATGTCCTCGGGGCGCTCACGGAGCGGGGCGAGACGGATGGGCACGACCTGCAAGCGGTAGAAGAGGTCTTCGCGGAAGCGGCCCTTTACGATGGCGCGTTCGAGCTCCTCGCAGGTCGATGCGAGGATACGCACACTGACGGGCCGTGCGTAGCGCGCGCCAAGGCGTTGGACCTCGCCTTCCTGGAGGACGCGCAGGAGCTTGGCCTGCAGGTCCACCCGCATCGCAGCGATTTCGTCGAGTAGCAGCGTTCCCTGGTGAGCTTGTTCGAAACGACCGGCATGGGAGCGCTCTGCGCCGGTGAAAGCGCCCCTTTCATGGCCGAAGAACTCGCTTTCGAGCAATTGTTCGGGCACCGCCGCGCAGTTGAGTGCAACGAAAGGGCCTTCGGCTCGGGGGCTCAAGGCGTGGATCGCGCGGGCCACGAGCTCCTTGCCTGTGCCGCTTTCCCCGCGGATGAGTACGGGAAGGTCTGTGGGAGCGATGCGCTCGAGGAGCGAGAAGAGTTCTTGCATTGCCGGAGACTGGC
>CAYSMT010000316.1:0-4293 GCA_964432135.1 uncultured Acidobacteriota bacterium | reverse complement strand
TCCCCGCAGAGGACAGCGAAAGATGGCAATCACGGCACAAGAGGTCAAGAAGCTTCGCGAGATGACGGGCGCTGGTATGATGGTCTGCAATAAGGCGCCCACCGAGACGGGAGGCGACTACGACAAGGCGGTGGACTTTCTGCGTAAGAAAGGTCTATCCCAGGCCGCGAAGAAGGCCGGGCGGGACACCTCCGAGGGGTTGATCTACGCCTACATCCATCCTGGGAGCACGGTGGGCGTGCTGATCGAGGTCAATTGCGAAACCGACTTCGTCGCGCGTACGGACCCCTTCAAGGCCTTCGTTCATGACTTGGCGATGCACGTCGCCGCGGCGAACCCGCGCTGGCTCGAGCGAGAGGAGGTCCCGGAGGCCGAGCTCGAGCATGAACGCCAGCTCTTCGCCGAGCAGATGAAAGACTCCGGCAAGCCGGACAACATCATCGACAAGATCGTCGACGGAAAGATGAAGAAGTTCTACGGGGAGAACTGCCTGCTCGAGCAGGGCTTCGTCAAGGATCCCGACACCACGGTGCAGGAGCTGCTGACAGCGAAGATCGCGGAGCTGGGCGAGAACATGAAGATCGCCCGCTTCACCCGCTACGCCCTTGGCAAGTAGCTCTGGCATCACTCGAGTACGACCAGGCGGGACGCGCTCGGGCGCGTCCCGTTTCGTTGTGTTTTGCTGTATCGTATCCCGACGATGAACCGTGCCCGGCTGCGTTTCACGAGGCTTGGGTGCGATGAGGGCACGCGATGACGGAGAGTGAGCCAGCCTTTCGGAGAATCCTGCTCAAGCTCAGCGGTGAGGCGCTGCTCGGGGAGCAGGCCTTCGGCATCGATCCTGCCATCGTACGGCAGATCGCTTCAGAGATCGCCGCGCTGCGCTCGTGCGGCGTCGATCTTGGCTTGGTGATTGGTGGTGGAAACATCTTCCGCGGGGTTTCGGCTGTGGCGGGTGCGGGGGTCGATCGGGTGACGGGTGATCACCTCGGTATGCTCGCGACGGTCATGAACGCCCTGGCCTTCGCCGCAGCCCTCGAAGAGCTTGGCGTGCCGGCCCGCGTGCTTTCTGCGATCGAGATGCCAAAGGTCTGCGAGCCCTGCGAGCAGCGGCGCGCCCTGGCGCATCTCGAAGCCGGTCGGGTTGTCATCTTCGCCGGCGGCACGGGTAACCCCTTTTTCACGACGGATACCGCGGCGGCGCTGCGCGCGCTGGAGATCGGTGCGGACTTGCTCGCCAAGGCGACCAAGGTTGATGGTGTCTACGACCGGGACCCGCAGGGCGACGCGACGGCGCGGCTCGTTCCAGAGATCAGCTACCGTCAGGTCCTCGCGGAGCGCTTGCGGGTGATGGATCTTGCGGCGATCTCACTGTGCATGGACAACCGCCTGCCGATCGTCGTGTTCAACCTGCTCGAGCAGGGCAACATCCTCGCCCTGGCGCGCGGCGAGCGCGTGGGGTCGATCGTAAAGGAGTGACAGCGATGCTCGATGACATCAAGGCGAGGTGCAAGACGCGGATGGAGCAGTCTGTCGACTCCATTCGGCGGGATCTCGCTTCTCTGCGGACGGGGCAGGCGAGCCTGGCGATCCTCGACGGCGTCATGGTGGACTACTACGGCACAGCGACACCGATTGATCAGACCAGCAAGCTCGCGATCCCGGACCCGAGCCTGATCGTGGCACAGCCTTTCGATCCGAGCATGTTGCAGGAGATCGAGCGCGCGATCCTGGCCGCGGACCTCGGCCTGAACCCCAGCAACGACGGCAAGCTGATTCGCATTCCGATCCCGCCGCTGACCGAAGAGCGGCGCAAGCAGCTTGCCAAGAAGGTCGGTCAGATCGTCGAGGAAGGCCGCACCGCGGTACGGCATGCCCGGCGTGATGCGAATGACGAGATCAAAACTCTCGAGAAAGACAGCGATTCGGAAGTCTCTCAGGACGATGCGCGCCGCGCTCTCGACGAGATCCAGAAGCTCACCGATGCTTATGTGAAAAAGATCGAAGAGCTCGGTCAGGCCAAGGAAGCGGAGCTGATGGAGTTCTGATGGCCTCTCGCGTGGGCGCCATCCTCCTCGCCGCCGGGTCGGGGCTCCGCCTTGGCGCCGGCTGCGCCAAGGCTCTCGTCCCCCTCGGTGATCTTCCCCTTGTGCGATGGTCCGCCATGACCCTCGCGGCCGTTGAGGAGATTACACGGCTGATCCTCCTCGTTCCTCCGGGAGAGGAGGGGCGGCGGGTTGCCCAGGCGGCCGAGGGGCTGGAGATCGAGTTGGCGGTGGCCGAAGGCGGGGTGCGGCGGCGGGACTCGGTTGCCCTCGGCCTGGCGCTGGCGGGGTCGTGTGATGTCGTGCTCGTCCATGATGCGGCGCGTCCCTTCGTCTCGGCCAAGCTGGTACGGCGAGTGCTCGAGGCTGCCGCGCGCGACGGAGCAGCGGTGCCGGCCGTGCCCGTGGTGGACACGCTGGTCCGCGCGCAGGAGGGGCGGGTGAGGGATACGATTCCCCGGGATGAGCTACGGGCTATCCAGACACCTCAAGGTTTCTCGCGAGAGCTGCTCGAGCGGGCCCATCGCTTTGCTGACCCGGACTGGGAGGCCTCGGACGACGGCTCGATGGTCCTCGATCTGGGCGAGCAGGTTACCCTCGTCGAGGGTGAAGAGGACAACTTCAAGATCACCTGGCCCACGGACCTCCAGCGCGCGCGGGAGGGGCTGGAGCGCACCGACGTCGCGGCCTCGGGAGGGCCTGCCATGGCCGGAGGATGGGGCGAGACACGCGTGGGATTCGGCTGGGATGTGCACCCTCTCGTTGAGGGGCGCTCGTACGATTTGGCCGGCGTGCGGGTGGCCGAGAGTTTCGGACCCGCGGGGCACTCCGATGGCGATCCCCTCTGTCACGCCATCGCCGATGCGCTGCTCGGTGCGGCCGGGCTCGGCGACATCGGGATCCACTTTCCTGACAGCGACCCGCGCTGCGCCGGTCTTCCCGGCCTGGACCTGCTCGCGCAGACGGTCGAAAAGCTCCAGGTCGCCGGCTGGAGCGCCCAGCAGGTCGATGCCGTGCTGATCACCGACCGCCCGAAGATTGCGCCGCATCGGGGGGCGATCTGCGCGGCGCTGGCGGGCGTGCTGGGGGTTGATACCGGGGTCGTTTCGGTTAAGGGCAAGCGTAGCGAGGGGCTCGGCGCGCTGGCCGATGGGGCCGGGAGCTGTTGCCAGTGCGTCGTCACCTTGCGACGCGTCGGCCGCTGAGGTGTCGCGGCCTCACTTTTGCAAAGGAAAGGTGGCGCTCATGGCCAGAAGGTCGCGCTCTGAAGGGGGCTCCAAGGCGGATGCCGGGCGTCGTCGTGCGGGGGCGCCCCGGGAAGGTGGGAAGCGCCCCAAGCCCGCCGAGGGCCTGGCTTTCGGCTTTCATGCGGTGCGGACGGCTCTTGAGCTGAATCCTCGCAAGGTCGAGAAACTGATTCTTGCGCGCGCTCAGAGAGATGACCGGACACGTCGCCTCGTCGCGCTCGCTCGCAAGGGCAAGGTGCCGTATCAACAGGTGCCGCGGGACGCGATCGATCGCCTCGCGGGTGGGATCAACCACCAGGGCGTCGCGGCCCGCATCTCCGCAGCGGAGCTTCTTGAGGCGGGCGAGCTGATCGAGAGCCTTCCCGAGCAGGCCCTGCTCATCGCTCTTGATGAGGTCTCAGATCCCCGCAATGTCGGGGCGATCCTGAGGACCGCGGCCGCGGTCGGCGTACACGGGCTCTTCCTCCCAGGGCATCGGTCGGCGGGGCTCACCCCCGCGGTAGGGCGCACCGCCCAGGGCGGGCTGGATTTGGTCCCTGTCGCCCGGGCCGGCAATCTCTCGCAGATGCTGCGGACCCTTCGCGAGGAGGGTTTTCCGGCGGTCGCGCTCGATGTGCGTTCCGGCGTACCTTTCTGGGAGGTCGATCTTTCCGGCGGGGTTGTCCTCGTGGCGGGCTCGGAGGACAAGGGGGTGCGGCCCGGCGTGCTCAAGGAATGCCCTCTTCGGGTTCAGATCCCAATTCGAGCCGAGATCGCCTCGCTCAACGTCTCTGTGGCGATGGGTATCGTCCTCGCTGAGGCCGCGCGTCAGCGGAGCGGAGGAGGCTATTTGCAACAGCGAGGCCCCAGTTGCGACTGACGAACTTTTTTCGCAAAACGCCTTGACGCCCCGGGGGCTCACAGCTATGATCGCCGCCGTTTGCTGGGCTGGCGTAGCTCAGCTGGTAGAGCAGCTGATTTGTAATCAGCAGGTTGCGGGTTCGAGTCCCATCGCCAGCTTG
>CAYSMT010000315.1:0-4321 GCA_964432135.1 uncultured Acidobacteriota bacterium | reverse complement strand
TCGGCAGGCAGATCCTGTCGGGTCGGAAACTCGCCCTCGCCCCGGGCCGCTCCGGGGCCAGACGCCCAGGAGGGAACTCGCGATGCGTCGCTACGAGATGGTGTTTGTAGCGGATCCGACAATCCCCGAAGCTAACCACGACCGCCTCATTACCGCGTTTGAGGAACTCATCGCGGAAGAGGGGGGCGTGGTGCACAAGGTGGATCGTTGGGGCCGCAGGAAACTCGCTTACCCGATCAAAAAGCACAAAGAGGGCAACTACACGGTCATGCTCTTCGATGCCGAGCCGGCATTGGAGAAAGAGCTGTTGCGCCGGATGAAGCTCTCGGACAATTGGCTGCGCTTCTTGTCTGTTCGCGCCGACGAGCAGGCCCCGCCGAGCGATGAGGAGAAGGACGCGCTCGTCGAGGCACGTAAGGAATACTTGCGTCGCGCGGCCGAGAGGGAAGCGGCTGCCGCCGCCGGTATCATCCTGGCAGAGAAGAGTGCTGCGGAAGCCGCCAGGGATGCCACCGCGCCGGATGTCGGAAGCGAGGCTTGTGAGCTCGTCGAAGACGCGGCCGAAGGAATCGTCGAGGAAATCGAAAACGCTGCTGCCGAGACGGCCGATGCCGCCATGAACGACGCGGACGAGGCGCCCAGCGGGGTCTCGGAGGAGACCACCGATGTCGCGAGCGAGGCTCCAGCTGCGAATGGGGGGGAGAAAGAATGAATGGCCCCAAACGTCGTGGTCGCCGCTTTTTGTTTCGGCGGCAAAAGTACTGCAAGTTCTGCGAAGCCAAGGTTAAGAAGATCGATCACAAGGATATTCGTACCTTGCAAAACTATATCCCCGAGCGGGCAAAGATTCTTCCTCGCCGTGTTTCTGGGACCTGCGCAAAGCATCAGCGCATGCTGACCGTGGCTATCAAGCGGGCTCGCCATCTCGCGCTTCTGCCCTACACCGCGGATTGAGGGGGCCTGAATCATGGATGTCATCCTCCGTGAACACGTTGACAAGCTCGGCAAGCGGGGCGACGTGATCCGTGTCGCTGACGGTTTTGCCCGCAACTTCCTGATTCCTAACAAGCTGGCCTACAAGCTGACCGAGGGCGTGCGTCGGCAGGTCGAGAGCGAGGCCCGTGCGACGATCGCGCGAGAAGAGCGCGACGCTGTCGCGGCGCAGGGCGTTGTCGAACAGATCAACGCGCTGCAGGTTGTGCGCTTTCAGCGCAAGGCTGGGGCGCATGGCGTCTTGTTCGGTTCTGTGACCAATGTCGACATCGCCGAGGCGCTTCAGGCGGCAGGGATATCGGTCGAGCGTCGTCAGATCCGACTGGACGATGCGATCAAACGGGTCGGCACGCATCACGTGACCGTCCACCTCTTCCGCGAGATCTCGGCGGAACTCGCGGTGGAAGTCGAAGCTGAAGGCGGCGAGGCGGATACGGCATGAACGACGAGCGCAAGCCGGCGGCCCTTGATGGTGCCACGATCAAGCGTGGCCTCGTCGCGGGCCTGCTGGCTTGGCTGCTTCCTGGTGCGGGGCACCTCTTCCTTGGTGCTCGCCAGCGCGCTCTTGTGTTTTTTGCCATCGTGGCGGGCTGCTTTGCCATGGGCGTTATTTGCGATGGCAATGTGGCCGTGGTCGACAATCTGAGGGCCCCCGTGCTGAGCCGGTTGCAGGTTCTCAGCGACCTGGCCGTAGGGCCCGCGGACCCGCTCTTGCGTTGGTTGGCCTACGGGCAGGTCGTCTACGTCGACCCCCAACCCGGTAACACCCGCGTGCCACTGCCGAAGGCGCTGGAGCTGCGTCGCGAGCGTTCGTTCCGGACCTATAGCGCCTATGGCTCAGCCTATCTGCTCACCGCGGGGTTGATGAATATTCTCCTTATCTTCGATGCCTGGGATCTTGCCATCGGGCGGAAGTCCTGATCGTGATCCACTTCGGACACATGCTCCTGTTCTCTGGCTTGCTCGCCTTTTTTTTCGCCTTTCTCCTCGCAAGGCCAGGCCGTCGCTTTCGCTACGCTCTGACACTGTGGGGGATCATGGCTGTCGGCGCGCTCGCCGTGTCGCTGATCATGTACCCGTTCACCTGAAGCTCGGAGCGGTTTCTACTGATGAGCACCGATGAAACGGGAGGCCTTGGCTGGTTGGTCAGTGGCGCAAGCGGAAAGAAGCTACGTGTCATTCCTCCGCTCGCGTTGATGGGTGTGATCTTTCTCCTTTCGAGCGCCGAATTGTCGATTCGCTTACCCGGTTCGTCGGATAAGGTGTTGCACGCACTGGTGTTCGGCCTGCTTGCCGCGTTGTGGGTCGTCGCACTTGGCTTCGGAACTCTCCGCATCGGGCTGGCCTTTCTCTTTGCGGCCAGTTGGGGCATTCTGGACGAAGTGCATCAGGCCTTTGTTCCTGGCCGGAACGCCTCTTGGGGCGATCTGCTGGCGGATGCCGCCGGTGCGGCGTTGTTCACAATTGGCGCCGCTTTGCTTGTGCACTGGCGCCGAGGTCGAGGTTTGGCCGAAGCCGAAGAGGAGACGTGATGCGTTTCGCGGTCGTCTGCCAGAGCCGTTCTCATGCGGATCTTCTCTCTCAGGCCCTCGGCGTGCACGCTCAGGACATTGCCTTCGTGGTCGAGAGCCAGACCCTCGAGCGTTACCTCAAGCGGACGGGATGTGCCGTGCATCGCGGCTCATTTCGGGATCGAGCCGTTTACCGCGAGCTACTTCCCGCAGATTTACTCATCATCTCGCTCAAGGATCGTCGCCGGTTGAGGACAGTGCTCGAGGCGGTCCGCCGTGAGCGGGGCGAGACCCCGGTGCTTGTCGTCTGTCTCAGCCCGCTCGACCAACTTGCCGTTCAGCCGAGTGACTACCCCTGGGCGCATTTCGTTCCTGCGGGGGAGCGTTTTGCCCCGACTCTCGCCGCGGATCTTCGGCTCGCGCGCGCCAAGATCAAGGTTCGCCGACTGCGGGAGATTCTCGACGACGCGAAGAAGGTGCTGATTCTCCTTCAAGATGATCCGGATCCGGACGGCCTCGGTTGCGGCTTGGCTCTGAGAACATTGCTCGGGCGTACGCGCAAGACAATGCCGATGGGTTCCTTTGGGGAGGTGACGCGGCCGGAGAATATCGAGATGTGCCGGGTGCTCGATCTGGCGCCTCTCGTCATTCGCGAGGAGGAACTTGCCGACTACGATCGCATCGTGATGCTCGATACCCAACCCCCGCATCTACGCCAGCAGTTGCCACAGGTCGACGTCGTCATCGACCATCATCCCGTACAGACCTCGTACGAGGCGCGCTTCAAAGACGTGCGCAACGCCTACGGAGCGACCGCAACGATTCTCGTTGAGTACCTGCGCGCGGAAGGCGTCAAGGTTAACGAGCGCCTCGGGACCGCACTGCTCTATGCGATTCGAACGGATACTCTCTTGCTCGATCGTCCCGTCATTCGCGCGGATGTCGAGGCATTTACTTGGTTGTTTACTCGCGCGAATACGAACTGGATCCGTCGCATCGAGCGCCCCGCGCTACCGCAGGAGATTCTCGCTCTGTTCGCCGAAGGCCTGCGCAAGGCACGTATCGAGGACAAGGTTATCTTCTCCCATGTGGGCGATGTGAGCCGGGAGGACGTCATTCCCCAGCTGGCCGACTTCTGCCTGCAGGTCGAAAATGTCGACTGGTCGGCCGTCAGCGGTGTCTACGGGAATGAGCTCGTCATTTCCGTACGCAACGTCGGTTTTGTGCAGGCCGCAGGCACGGTTGTCAAGAGCGCCTTCTCGGAGCTTGGTGCGGCCGGAGGACACCGCTCCATGGCCAAGGCCATCCTGCCACTGGCAAAGCTCCCCCTCTCACGCAAGGGCGCGCCCGACGCGAAGACCTACCGCCTCATTGAGGAGCGTTTTCTCGAGGCGCTGCGTGCCAAAGCTTGATGGAAGGGTTCGCGTGCGTTCGGCACGCCTTCGACCGATAATCTCAGCAGCAGTAGGGAGGCGGATCTCCTGCTTCTCTCGGCGAGGGCATATGCTATGGTGGACAACGACAAGACGAACGCTGTGCTCCTCCTCGCAGGAGCCACATTCATCATCGGTCTGATGGCTGGGCTCGGATGGGCGATGAACTCCTGCGTTCGCAAGGAGCAGCGTCTCGTCGCCGAGGCCCTGCGCGAGGCCCTGGCGGGTAGCGAAGACCTTTGAACCCGCATGACTCATGAGGGCTCCGGCCAGAGCGACGGGTCTGCTCGCGGGTCGGACTCTGTCCCGTGCGCGGCTCTTCACGGCTTGTGAGGTGAGCCCTCAACGGTGCGCTTTTCGCGCTTTTCCCATCCAGCGCCTGAC
>CAYSMT010000314.1:0-4325 GCA_964432135.1 uncultured Acidobacteriota bacterium | reverse complement strand
TCGCCTGAGTCGGGCAACTGGAGCGTACGCGTCAAGCCTTTCGCGATTCCGCAACCCAGCCAAGGCTATGCGCTCGTCGCTACGGGGCGACTTCCCGCACATGGCGTGATGCTTGAACGAGCTTCGCTGGAGATTGACGACAGCCTCGGCGGCGACGGCGATGGCATTCTCGAACCGGGCGAGTGGGCCGAGCTTCCTCTCTCTCTGATCAACACGGGCGATGCCCTGGCAAGCAGTGTGCGCGCACGCGTCGCGAGTAGCTCCCCTCACGTGAAAGTCATCATCTCCGAGACGACGCTGCCCGATCTTAGCCCCGGTGCAAAAGCCGCCTCGCGCGCCCCACGACTACAGATCCACCTGAGCACAGACCTTCCCTGCAACGATCCCGTTCCGCTCCACTTCACCTATCTAGCTGACAGTTACACCCGCAGTGAAGATGACACCCTTCCGACCGGAGGCCAGGCTGTCTTTTTGCGAGATGACTTCGAGGTGGATACGGGCTGGGATCACATCGCAACAGAAAGCACGGCGACGGAAGGAGCGTGGGTACGTGACGACCCGGACGGCACTTCATCGCAGCCTGAAAACGACACGACCGCGGCCCCAGGCGTGAAGTGCCTGTTCACGGCCCACAACACTGGCGACCCCAGATCCGGCGACGTTGACAATGGCGTTGTCGTCGCACGCTCGGGCAGTTACGACTTGAGCGGCCACCCCGAAGCGCGCGTGCGCCTCATGCGCTGGTTCGCAAATCGCGACCTGGGCGAGGATCCCGACGACTTCTTCCGCCTGCACATCCGCGAGAACGCCACGGCTGAGGACAAGCTCCTCGAACAGCTCGGCAGCGAAGTCTCGGCGGCCCGCTGGACCCAACGTGAGTTCCGCGTCGCGGATTTCGTGACGCCAGGACCCACGATTCAGCTCCGAGTCGCCGCATCGGATGGAACCCTCGACAGCAACACCATCGAGGCCGCGATTGACGATATCGCCTTCTACGACCCTGTCTGCGATACCTGGAACCCAGCGCCGAACGCGGTCACGACCCTACGCGTTAGCCATTCGGGCGACGCACTGACTCTCAACTGGACACGACCGCGCATCGATCCTCAACACGGAGGCAGCGCGCGCTATCGGATCTACCGCTCGACACGCGTCTCCGGTGACTTTGCCATCCAGAAGGAGCTTGTCGATGGCTCCGCTGACCTGAGCTGGTCTGATCCCCAAGCGGCACACCCCGACGCACCCCCCTTCTTCGCCTACGAGATCATCTCAAGCAACGTCGCAGGGGACGGCGATACGCTGCCCTGACCCGGAGAGACGATCTGGTGAGCCTCGTGAGGTGAGCCCTCAACGGTGCGCTTCTCGCGCTCTTCGCGTCCAGCTCCTGACCTGGCACGCCGATTGTCCTGGGTTTCAGGCCGCGAGCGCGGTCTTGTAACGGTCGGCGGAGGGTGTGATGGGGGTAGAAAAGCGGGGCATGAAGCGCAGGAGCTCCCTGCGGGTGCGGTGTCTCGGATGTCTCATGGCTCCAGAAAAGCGCAGAAACTGGGGGCGAGAAAGACGCCGACGAAAAACTCGTCCCGGATGCGGGAAGAGAGGGGGAATCCCTAACGCAGTCACGGGGTTGCGGAAAAACCCGCACCGTTGAGGGCTCACCTCACAAACGTTACACACGACGGAAGCGACGTGCGATGGCCCGAGCGCGACCCCAAGACGCAACGGCCCGCGAGCGCGGCGGATTCGTGGCATCATCTGTCTTGAGCCCGAGCCGACCGCAGAAAAAATGAAGGGGCCCCAGATGACCCATGACAACTTGATGCCCAAACAAGCGGAGCTGCTGCGCTCCAGGCTGCGCTCGCTGAAACGTGAACTCGTCGCGCTGCTCGAGAGCAATCGCGATGGGATCAAGCCGGTCGATCTCGATACACCTATCGGTCGCCTCACTCGAATAGACGCCATGGCGCAGCAGAAGATGGCACAAGCCAGCCGTTCGCTGCAGCAACAACGTCTCTCGCTGATCGAGGCGGCGCTCAAGGCCTACGACGACGGAGAGTACGGAACTTGCCGCGTGTGCTTTGACGCGATCGAGTGGAAGCGCTTGGAAGCACGGCCCGAAACCCCCTTCTGCATCAGGTGCCAGGAGGAGCGCGAAAGCTCTTGACCGGTAACGAGCTTCCGGTGAGAGCAGCTCGGCACCTCACGCGCGTGCCATAGCGCTCTCGAAGCCCCGATCACTGCGTTCTCTTTCGACGAAACTCAGGTGGGGGACGAGAGCAAGCACTCCGCTCAACTTCGGCGAGGAGACCGGGAGAAGTGGGGCCCTGAGACGAAGAGACAACTCCGCACAAGCCAAGCTGGACCAAACCACAAGCAAGGCTGCGCGGACATGAGAGGCTGTGCATCCGAGCTGTAGGGTCTCGGAGCACTCCTCCCCCCTGCACCGCCTTTAAGATGCCCCAAATTCTGCACTTACACAACCCATTTCATGTCTATCCGCTACATTTCTCGTGCTATAATACACAGAAATATTGACTTTTTTGATAACTAGTTCAACTCTAAAAGACCTCCCTCAAGATGCCTCAACCCAACGCAGCCGACGCGCAAGTCGCGGCCCACTTTCGAGAGCTCCGCCAAGAGCACGGTTTGACCCAAGCAGACGTCGCCTACTTCGGTGCCGGCCTGGTCGACCGAGCCTTTCTCGCCCGCGTCGAGACACGCGGCCTGCCACGCACGGTCAAGAAGTTCCTCACGCTGGCGCGGATGCTGCTCGTCGACCTCGACCTCATCGCCGAGCTGTGCGACCTCCGCCCCTTGCCCGTGAGCAGAGAACGACCCCTCCCCTACAACACCGCCTTGGCGGAGATGATGAAGGCCACCGCAGTGGGCAACTTTCCTCGCGCGGCGGGCTATGCGTTCGCGATCCTCGAAGACAGCCGTTCTCCCACCGCAGACCCTCGCGATGAAGGTCGAGCCTTGGTCGGCCTCGCAGCCATCTCCCGCTTCAAAGGCTCGCTGGACGCCGCGCGGTACTTCGTCGAGCGGGCCCTCCGGGCGAAAGGGCTCGGGCAACGCAACCGCTTTCGCTCGTTGCTCCTCCTGGCGGAGATCGAGCACGCCCGCGGCCTTGACGAAATCGCCGAGGCGCTTATGAACGCCATCACACCGGAGGCCCGAGAAGCCGACGTCTATCTGGCAGCCAAATTCGACGAGTTCAAAGCCTTCATAGAGCTGGAGGCCGGCCGCTTCGAAGCGGCTATCGTCTTCGGTGGCCGGGCCGCATCATCGACCATCGACGACCCGGACCTACACGCTCGCGGGACGATGGCCTGCGCTCTGGCGCAGCTTGGGCTCGATCGCCCCACCGAGGCGCTCCGCAGCGCAAACCGCGCGCTCAGCATCGCCCGTGATACGGAGGACCAGGGGTTGATCTCGCTGGCCTGGATCCGCCGAGGCAACGTGCTCGAGGCTTCGGGAGATCTCCACACCGCGCTCGGCTGTTATGACCAGGCGCTCGCCCTCGCGGAGGAGCTCCATCACGACCGACTCCACGCAAAGGCCAGCCTCTTCCTCGGCCGTGTCCTCGCTCGGCTCGGCCGCCGGGGCGCTGCACGCCGCCATCTGCGCACGGTCCGCCGCATCAGCGTGCGCATTCGCCTCGACCGAGAGACCGCCGCACTACTCGCCACCCTCGAGCCGCAAGTCCTCGGTGATCACCCTCCGGCCGCGGCAAGGCCGCGGCGTAGATCACCGCAGTAATCCGGCCCCACCCTAACTGGGCCCGGCTTCCCCTCCTGCCAAACTCATCTCCTTGACCTCCCGCGTTATCCTCGTACGCTTCCGGAGCACGGTGGAGCGAAGAATGTTACGCGCCGATGGGGGAGACTCACCCTCTCTACCGTCAACGATATGCGAACAGTATTGAACTTTTGCGAATAACCTCGTCCCTGAGGAACGCGACGCTGACATTCTTCGCTCCACGGTGGTAACCATGAGCTGGCTCCTTTACAGACGTCTGACGCGGATCGGTGTGGCACTGGGTGCTCTCTCGACGCTCAGCGGGACGGGGCTATGCAGCCTACCCGCATTCGGTCAAACTGACGGACCGGCCGTCGCAACGTGCTCGGATCACGATCGAGATCGCTTCAGCGACTGCTCCGATGGCTGCACACCGCCAGCCGGCGTGTCCTGCGGTGACTGTGACGACAGCGATGCGCTGCGCCACCCCGCGGCAGACGAACGCTGCAACGGCTTGGACGACGACTGCGACACGCTCGTCGACGAGGCCTTCCGTCGCCTGAGTTACTACGTGCGACCTGATGGCTCAG
>CAYSMT010000313.1:0-4341 GCA_964432135.1 uncultured Acidobacteriota bacterium | reverse complement strand
CCCTTCGCTTCCCTCTGGCCGACGGTCGCAAGCCCCGCCGGTAGCGCCTTCTCGCCGAAAGACCTGAAGCGCAGATGGCGACTTCCGCTCAGGCGCTGCTCGTCGGCGTTACCGACCCGCGAAGGCGCGGGGGCGTGGATCACGATCAGGTCCTCCACCGCGATGGTCTCGGCGGCACGCACTTCGACGAGTGCGATACGGGATGGGTCGGTGGCGATCGCGTCCGGCAGATCGAAAAGCAGCAGGTCCTCGCTGCGCCGCTCGCTTGGCGCTGCGGCGAATCGTGCGCGCTTGCTCTCCGCGGCCGCATAGCTGTTTGTCAGAGTAGCTTGCTCGGGCACATCACCTGCGATAAGGCGAATCCGAGCGCGGTCGAAGCCGGTATGGCCGGGCAGATGCAGCTCAGCGCTCGTAACCAAACGGGCACTCGTGTGGTCTTCGTCGAGATCAATCGCGTGCAGGGCGCGCCAGCGCCAGTCGGCGACATGGTAGCGCAAACTGAGCTCTGTCTTTGCTGATGTGGGAAGATCAACACTCAGGCCCCAGCCCGGGCTGACACGGGTGGGCCGGCAGATGATCCGTGCGGCGTTGACAGCAAGGACGCTGGCGTCTTCGCGTTGCACGAGAGCCATATCGCCGTCGACGGCTACGAGTCGTACGCCTTCGGCGGGAGGTGATGGGACGTCGTTGGCGCCCCCGGCAAGCAGGTCGACTTCTTCGCCGATGCAGGTGTGCAAGAGACCCTGGATCGTGTTGCTCGGGGGCATGAAGGTGAGTGGAAGCGATGATGTCGCACCGGCGGAGACACGGGCGCTTGCCGGATCAAGGGTCGCGGGGAGTTCGAGCTCGAGACGCTTCGATCCGGCACGGAGATCGTCTAGCTTGATGGTGCGTTCAACCCAGGCACCGCCGCCCTGATAGACGGTGATGCGTGGCGGTGTTTCGGCGGGCAGGGGTTTGCTCGTGGCAAGCAGCAGGACCATCACGGAGAGGAAGGCGCGCATGGCAGGTCTCTCAGCTTGCGGGGACGGCCTATCCGTCCGGCCGCGTACCTTCCCAGACTACGCCGCGCGTCCTTGATCGCAAGGGGCGCGGGGCGTGCCCCGAAATATTGGGCAGGGGATGTGGCCTTCCTTGCCAGCCTGCGGCGGGAGGGGTAGCCTGCGAAGGCGTCGGGCTTCGCAGGCGATGGTTCAGGCCGGCGCCCACTTTCAGGGAGTCGGTTCATGACCGGTCGCATCACCGTTTCGGGGATTCGCTTCCATGCCTATCACGGGCTGACCAAGCTCGAACGTCAGGTTGGCGTGCGCCACTGCGTTGACGTCATCCTCACGGCCGATGTTGCGGCGGCTGCCGAGAGTGACCGCATCGAGGACACGATCGACTATCGGCAGATTCACGATCTCGTCGTCCGCGTGGGTCGGCAGAACTCCTTCCATCTCATCGAAACCCTTGCAGCGCGCATCTGCAAAGAGATTCTCGAGCAGCATCCCTGCGAGAAGGTCGAGGTCGCGGTGCGCAAGGAGACACCGGTGCTGGACGGTATTCTTGACTCGGTGGGAGTCGGGTTGGAGATGAGCCGGAGTGATCTCGGATGATCATTCGCAAGAACTATCATTTCGAGGCGAGTCACCAACTGATGCAGCACGCCGGGAAATGCCGGCGCATGCATGGGCACAGCTATCGCTTCATCGTCGAAATCGAGGGTGATCTCGATCCGATTCAGGGCTTGGTCATCGACTTCTTCGACCTCGACAAGATCGTCGAGGAACAGGTTATCGACCGTCTCGATCATCGGCACATCAACGAGCTCATTGACAACCCAACGGCCGAGTGGATCGCGGTCTGGATTTGGCGCCGGCTCGCCCCGCTCTTCGAGGGGCTGCGCAGCATCGAGCTTTTCGAGGTGGAGGGGGCCTCAGCTCTCTATCGCGGTGAGATGGAGGGGGAGGCGCGGTGAACGAGGAGCGGATGCGCGAAGGCCTCAAGATCTTCCTCGAGGGGGTGCTCGAAGGAACGCCACTCGACACCGACGAGAAGCTGGCGCAGATGCTCGAGCGAACGCCTCGGCGCGTGACCAGCGCCTTCAGCGAGGATTTGCTCGTCGGCTATCGAAGCGATCCAGAGAAGATCCTGACCCCGGTGCCCCTTCCGGGTGCCCGGGGACCGGTGGCCCTCGGCGGTTTGCGTTTCACCTCGGTCTGTGCCCATCACCTGCTGCCCTATGAGGGGCAGGTGCTGCTTGCCTTCGTTCCGGATGGTGTGCATGCGGGCTTGGGGCGTCTTGCGCGGCTCGTGGACTGCTTGTCACGAAGGCTCACCCTGCAGGAGACACTCACCGCTGCGATCGCAGACGAGCTCCAGCGCGCGTTGTCTCCGCGGGCTCTCGTTGTTCGCATCGAGGCAACGCATTCCTGCCTCTCTGCTCGGGGTGCACGCAAGGAGGGGCACCGCTTTCAGACGATTGAACGGCGGGGCGAGCGGCACGCGGATCTCGAGTCATTGCTTTGAACGCTGCTTGGCCGCCCTATCCCGGCAAGGCCATCGCACGGTCGCCCCGCAGGTGCGCCACGGCCTCGCCTTGTGCGACGGACGAAAAACTGCTTAATTAGGGGGGTTGTTCCCGGCAGTGGGCGCCCGGAGGGGACGCCGAGCCGTGACCGGGCCAGGAGGCGTCTCGATGAAGGTGGATGTTCGCGAGCACGGCGATGTCGTCATCGTGGCGCCGGAAGGGGATATCAAGGTTGGCGAGGGTGACATCGCACTGCGCGAAGCGATTCAAACGCAGCTTGCCGAGGGCCGGGAGCGCTTGGTTCTGGACCTCGTCCGCGTGCGCTTCATGGATAGTGCCGGGCTCGGTGAGCTCGTCGCCTCGCTCAAACGCGTGCGCGAGGGCGGGGGAAGCCTGAAGGTCGCGGGCGTGAACCAGCGTATCACCGACGCGCTGACCGTGACCCAGCTCGTACGCGTGCTGGACATCTACCCGGACGTTGACGCCGCCATTGCGGCCTTCGCCCAATGAATCTGCTGCGCGTGTCGGCAGAGCAGGAGCCTCACTCATGAAGATTGCGGTCGAGAAGTTCGGAAAGGTCACCGTCCTCAAGCCCCAGGGGCAGCTTACGCATCCCGTGGGTGACGCTCTGCTTCGCGACACTGTGCGGGGCGAGATCGAAAATGGCCGCGCCTTCTTCGTCTTGGAGATGAGCGGTGTTCCCTTTGTCGATTCAGCAGGGATGGGCGAAATGGTCGCCTGTTTGAAGCGGGCGAAGGAGAACAACGGCGACGTCAAGCTTTCCGGCGTGACCCAGCGTGTCTCGGATACTCTGGTTCTGCTCGGGTTGGCCGAGATCCTGGATACCTTTCCCACGGCAGAAGAGGCCATCGCCAGTTTCGTCTAGGAGCTTGCGCGGAAGAAAAACGCGTTTTGAGATGGCTCAGACTTCTGGCCTGATGCTCGCGGATGCGAAGCGCGAGTCGGGAGTAGGCACGAGGGTCGGGGGAAGGGATCTTATTCGGGGCTGTTTCGGTTGTGGATGGCTGACGAGCAGGCTCCTCATCGTGTCGTCTCCCCCGAGCGGGATGCCGGCGGGAGCACGCATTTTCGCCCTTAGCGTTCGGGGGTAGAGTCCCTTCATGGCTCGGTGGTATACGCTTTGGCTTACCTTCCTCCTGGCTCTGGCTCCCGCCGGAGCTACCGGCGTGCGGTTGCCCGAACCTGCGTCAAGTGTCTTTGATCGCCTCCGCCCGGGAGTGAGGATCACCCCGCCGCGCGTGCGCATCGGCCTGCGCATCCGGGACGATCGCGTGCTCATCGGGTCCACGGGTGAGTCCCCACGCCTGCTCGATGGCCGCGATGGTCACCAGCTCGATAGCTCTCACGCTGCGGGAGATCTGCTCGTCGTTGCGGAGGGAGGTGTCGACGCCCGGGTCGAGAAGATCTACCGAGTCCAGGTGGGTTCCTTCCGTTCCGAGGTCGTGGCCGAAGCTCTTTCGCGCCGCTTGGAGAGGGCCTATCGCGCGCCGGCGGACGCGGCTTGGGAGGCCAGCCGAGGCGTGTGGCGCGTGCGCATCGGTCGCGCGTCGTCGCGGGCGGGTCTGGGAGAGCTGCTCGGTCGGCTGCGTCGCGTGGAGTTCTCTGACGCCTGGATTACAACCGAGCCAGCGCGTCGCAACCCGGGCGGGGGGCTACGTCTGATCGACGAGCGCTGGGACACCTTCTCCACGGGTACATCGAGCCTCATCGTCGTCCCCGCGAAGGGCTCCCGCGTGACGGTCGACGGTCGGGCCTATCGCGGTTTGATCGAGTTGCGTCTGAATGGCTATGGCGAGCTCATCGTCATT
>CAYSMT010000312.1:0-4342 GCA_964432135.1 uncultured Acidobacteriota bacterium | reverse complement strand
CTGATGTGCTGGTACTCGCCGGGCTCGTCCTTGACCCAGATGATGGCATCCTGATCGCCGCGCTCAGAGAGGTGACGATCAACGCAATTGAAGCAAGCGTTGAGACGGCCGCCGAGATACCAACCAAAGTCGACGTTCTCGTAGTCGTGATCAAAGACCATCTGCCACGGGGCAAACCAGGTCAGGGTCTCCGCCTGACGGGCCCAGAAGGTCTCCGGATCATCGAGGGAAAGCCGGTAGAGCCGCTCGTACTCCGCCATCGAGCCGATGTGCGCTTCGCGCACGATGGTGTCCTTCGGGGGATAGACCGTCCTTGCCTCGTCCGTCATCGTACCTCCCGCGCTCAAGAGAAAACCCGCAGGCGTTCCCGCCGCTAAAGGAGCGCTTCACGGCCTGAAATCAAGAAACCGGTGTTCGCCCCCAGCCTAATTAAGCTGGGGATGAAGCTCGGTTTAAAGTACCACAACCCGGAGGCAGCACGGCGTAAGCCGGTCATCTCGGGGCGGCCGAAACGCAGCGCTCAGCCCAGCGAGGAGCGAACTCCCGTGGCTGCCCCACACTCGTTATCCACTCCTGCTCTTCGCCCCTGCTCAACCGAAGACGTGCGCAAGACCCGGAGAGTCGAGCCGCTCCCGGCTGAGAACCTGGATGACCAAAACGAGCGGACTGGCCAAACCCAGATGATTCATGAACACTCGAAGCGAGGGGGCGCAGCCGGGTGGCTCATGGATAGTTCGGGTTAGAAAACCCTTTCGCGATCAATCCCTCAAAACGTCTGAGGTGAGCCCTCAACGGTGCGAGCCTTCCCGCAACCCCGTGGCTGCGTTAGGGATCCCTCCTCTCCTCCCGCATCCGGGACGGGTTTTCCGCCGGCGTCTTCCTCTCCCCTCGTTTCTGCGCTTTTCTGGAGCCATGAAACACCAGAGACACCGCACCCGCAGGGAGGTCCTGCGCTTCACGCCCCGCTTCTGTCCTCATCCCGATTGCCCCCATCACTCACTCGCTAGAGGACGCAGGCTCACCGTCGGCGGGCTCGCAGCAAGGATGCGTTGGTTGCTTTTCCTCGTCGTCGAGTCGACCGAGCGCCTCCCGCAAGCTCGAAGCCGGATCCGGCAGCGCTTTTCCGGCGAGACGATCCCAGCGCGTGACGACGGAGTACATGCCCAGAGCAATCATGACCAACGCGGCCACAGTCTGTAGATGCTTGCGGAAAGGGCCGGCAACAGCCTGAATCCCCAGGCCCAGCGAAACCATCACGGGTAGCGTACCCACCCAGAAAGCCGTCGTGACGAGCGCGCCGCGCAGCGGCCCCCCCGTACCTGCGGCGATCATCACGAAGAAGTAGAGCCAGCCACAAGGAAGAAGTGCAGAGGCAAGACCGATAATTGCTGCCTTAACGACGGGGGGTTTCTCCCGCACACCCGCGAAAACGCTCGAGAGCAGGCGCTGTGCGCTCGACGGCAACGGGAGACGGTCAAGGCCGTAGCCACGAATCTGCAACAGGCTCACGATACCCCAGAGCACGATGAGCACACCGGCGACGATCCCCGTGATGCGCTGTACACCGACGAGATTCCCCGCAAGATCAAGCGCGGCACCGACGGAGCCGGCAACAGCACCAACCACGGCATAAGCCACGAGCCGGCCGGCGCTGTAAACGGCATGGGACAGGCCCCGGCGCAGGCCCCGGCTGGCATCACCGGCAGCGTAGACCGCAACCAGCGGCCCGCACATTCCGGCACAGTGAAGCGAGCCGAGTAAGCTCGCAACGAGCACCAAGGAAAGCAACGTCAGCATCTGACTTCCTCGACAACAGGAAAGACACGTACCGATCTCATGGATTCACTCTGCCGGGACGCTGCGTCCGTTGCAACCAGGACAACGCTCGGAGAAAACACCGCGCACTCAACTTCTGGCAAAGCGCCGGAAGACAGCCTCCAAAGGCGCGATGATCAAGCAACGTTCTTTCTGTAAAAGCACTGGCGGCTCCGATCATTCCGTCTCCATGTTGAGGTAACGCTTGGTGGTTTCCCACTCCTCGTCGAACTCGCTGAGGACAGCACTGACGAGTCGGAGCAGGGAGTTCTCATTCGGAAACAGACCAGCGACACGGGTGCGCCGCTTGATCTCTTGGTTGATGCGTTCGGCAGCATTGGTCGTTCGCAATCTTCGGCAATGGCTCTCTGGCAAATCGAGGATCGTCAGGCCCTCTGGTACGGCGATTTCCATCCATTCGGCCAAGCGCGGAGCGCTGGCGGAGAAGTGGGAAACGGCGGCCCGGAGCTTTTCCGTGGCCTCGGCCTTGGTTTCGGCCCGGAAGATCGAGCGCAGCACACGAGCGACCTCGCGACGCATCGGCGTTTTGGGGATCAGCGGTAGGGCGTTGCGTTGCAGATGAAACTGGCAGCGTTGTCATGGCACTGCGGTAAAGACAGCCTGCCGAGCTGCCTTGAGGCCGGCGTGATCATCGCTGACGATGAGGCGGACACCGGACAGGCCACGGTCTTTCAACGAGGTGAGGAACTCCCGCCAATGCACCTCGGCTTCTGAAAGCGATACGCTGACGCCGAGGACCGAGCGGCGCCCCTCGATGGTGACGCCGAGCGCGATCAGGACGGCACAGGAAAGCACTTGGCCACCATGGCGAATCTTCTCGTAGCGAGCATCAAGGATCAGATAGGGTGTATGTCCAAGCTCACGTTCTCGCCAGGCGCGGAGTTCATGATCAAGGCTTTCAGTAGCCCTGGAGACCTGCGAAGAGGTCACGTCGAAACCACAAAGCTGCTCGGTGATACGGGCCACTTTGCGAGTTGAAACACCTTGGACGTACATCTCAGCGAGTGAGCAAAGCAGAGCCCGCTCAGAGCGCAGGCCCCGCTCGAGGCTTGTGGGGTAAAAGCCGTCGATTCCGGGCTGGAGATTCCGCACCTGTGGAATCTCGAGATCCAGTTTACCGACTCGGGTGCTGAGCTTCTTGGGCTTGAATCCGTTGGCGTGACCGCGCCGCTCGTGCGTCCTTTGGTAGGGCGAGGCACCGAGGAATTGGCTCCTCTCGAGTTTCATGGCGGCGTTAAGGACGATTTCGACGGCCTTGCCGAGATCGCTGAGCCCATTTTCGGCAAGGATTATCAGGGCTTGCTGTAGCGCGGTAGAATCGACCTGCTGGTGGGTCATGACCATCTCCTCCTGTTTGGATTCAGCACCAACAAGAAGAGCGGGAGTGGCCCGCCAGTTCAAGTCCTCCCGACTCCGATGTGGAGGGCGCTGGGCCTTGATCCACTCGCACCGCTTCGCTACGCTCAGCAATGCGAGTGGATCAAGGCCCGAAACAGAGCTTGGACAAGCAGCTCTCATGAATGCCCCTTGGGAGGATTTACAGAAGGAACGCTACACCAACGGCGCGAGCGGCTGGCCATCGTAACAATTGGGGGACCCCCATTCCTGCTTGATATTCTGCGCCAGAAGCTTCTTATCATAATCAGTGAGTCACCGGTGTCTCTGGTAAGGCAGGTCAACGGCGCAATACGGGAACTGTGCGCATGAGGTCCAACCTCGTTAGAAGCGTCGAGGACCGGCGTAGATGAGAGGAATTTCCAGTGCAAGACACTCGATACGGCCCAGCAAAAAATACGAGCCCGATTCGATCTAAACTGCATCGATTTATCCCGGCAGCCCCACCCTACGTCGTTGCAGATCGACCCTTCGCCTGAGGTTCTTCATGGCATCCATTGCTGGCTCGCGCCTGCAGCTCCTCACTGCCGCGCTGCTATTTTCGACGGGCGGCGCCGCCATCAAAGCCTGCGCCCTCGATGGCTGGCAGGTCGCGTCGCTGCGGTCGGGAATCGCCTTCGTCGCGCTGTTCGTTCTGATACCTGCTGCACGGCGCGGCTGGACCGTACGCACGTTGCTCGTCGCGCTGTGCTACGCCGCGACGATGATCCTCTACGTGCTCGGCAACAAGCTGACTACCGCGGCCAACACGATCTTCCTCCAGGCGACGGCGCCGCTCTACGTCCTGGCTTTGGCACCTTGGCTGCTGCGGGAGAGGGCTTCCACACGCGAAAAAACGATCATGCTTGTGATGATCGTGGGAATGACGATGTTCTTCATTGGAGTTGAGCCACCACGGACGAGCGCGCCGGACCCGCTGCGCGGCAACCTCGCGGCCCTTGGGGCGGGCTTGTGTTATGGCCTGACGCTGATAGGACTGCGCGCACTCAGCGGCCACAGCCGTGGACAACAAGCGGACGGCATCACTGCCGTCACGATGGGAAACCTGCTCGCCTTCTTGATGGCTCTGCCCTTCGCGCTGCCACTGACTCCTCGCGCGCCAGATCTCGCC
>CAYSMT010000311.1:0-4368 GCA_964432135.1 uncultured Acidobacteriota bacterium | reverse complement strand
GCCTGCATGCGGACAAGCAGGAGCCGGTCAAGCGGGCGGAGTGCGGCGATATTGTTGCCGCGCCGGCCCTCAAGGATGTCATCACGGGCGATACTCTTTGCGATCCGGAGCATCCGATTAGCTTCGAGGAGATCACCTTTCCCGAGACGGTCGTCTCAGTGGCCGTCGAAGCGCGCACGGCGGCGGATCGCGAGCGCTTGCTTGATGTCGTGGCCAAGCTTCAGCGCGAGGATCCGACCTTCAAGAGCTTTACCAACGAGGAGACAGGGCAGCTCATCCTTTCCGGTATGGGAGAGCTGCATCTCGAGGTGTTGCAGAACAAGATGGAACGCGACTTTCGCGTCAAGGCGCGATTCGGCAGGCCTCGCGTCTCCTTCCGCGAGACCGTCCTCGAGACGGTGCGTGGCGAGGGGGTATTCGACAAGCGTCTTGGCGAGGCGAGTGCCTACGCCAGGGCCGTGGTGGAGATAGCGCCAAGGCCTCGAGAGGCCGGCGACCGCAGCGTTCCGGCGCTCGAGATCGATGTTGCCGACACGCTGGAGTTCCTCTCCCCCGCGCAGCGCGAAGAGATGATCACCTCGTTGCGCACGAGCTGCGAAGCGGGAGGGAGCTTCGGTTATCCGGTTGTCGATGTTCGTGTTACGGTTGTTTCTGTCGAGTTCCGCGAGGCGAACGACCCGACGATTCCGGTGGGCGCCGCCCTGTCTCTCGCGCTGCGTCAGGCCTTCAAGGAGGCCCGCGCACAGGTGCTCGAGCCGATCATGAAGCTCGAAGTCCGCGTGCCCGACGATTTCCTCGGTGCCGTCGTCAAGGATCTTGGCTCCCGAAGGGCCGAGATTCGAGAGACGGTCATCGATGGCACGATGACGGCCGTGCGTGGTTTCGTTCCACTAGCGGAGATGGTTGGTTACTCGACGAGTGTGCGCTCGCTGACTCAGGGCAGGGGATGTTTTTCCCTCGAGCCCTACGACTACCGCGCGGTGCCCGAAGAGATCGTCGAGCGCGATCACAGGCTATTCTAGCTCCGTCCGGAAAGCCCGACTTGACGCGTGAGTCGAGAGGTCTTAGACGAGGGGATCCTCAAACTGGCGCCGCCTGGGAGACGCCCTCAAGATGGCTATCGAAATGAATCCTCGCGATCAAACTGACGCTCCAAAGAGTGATGCAGGGCATGCCGGAGCCGAGGCGATCGGCATTCTCCCCTTGCGCAATAGCGTCCTCTTTCCTCATGCCGTCATGCCGATCTCGGTGGGCCGCCAGAAGACATTGGCCCTGGTCGAGGGGGCACTCGAGAAAGATCTGCCGATCACGGTTGTCAGCCAGCTCGATGCCTCGGTGGACGACCCGGGCCCTGACGACACCTACGAGACGGGTACCCGGGCGCGGATTCTCAAGGCCATCCGCGTGGGCGGTGGCAACATCAACCTGATTATCCAGGGTCTCGATCGCGTGGCCATCGAGGAGTACACCCAGCTGGAACCTTTCCTCGCGGCACGGATCCGAACCCTCGCCGATGAGAAAGGGAAGGGCCTCGAGATCGACGCGCTGGCGCGCAATCTTTCGGTACAATTTCGCAAGCTGGTCGAGATTCATCCGAATCTTTCGGGTGACATCTCCGAGCTTTCGCTCCCTGAGGACGACCCGGATCGTCTCGCCGATCTCGTCGCCTCTGTTCTCCCCATTTCGGTCGCGGACAAGATGGAGCTGTTGCCGATTCTCTCACTTCGGGAACGCCTAGAGAAGATCACTTACCGTGTCGTGAGGGAGACGCAGGTCACCGAGCTTGGGACCCAGATCCAGACGCGCGTCATGGATGAAGTCGGCAAGACCCAGCGCCACTTCTACCTGCGCGAGCAAATGAAGGCCATCCAGCACGAGCTTGGCGAAGGAGACGACCGAAGCCGCGAGGTCGACGAGTTTCGCGAGCGCCTCGCCGAGGCAGGGCTTCCCGAGGAGGCCCAGGAGATCGCTGAACGAGAGCTGGATCGCCTGGCATCCATGTCACCGGCCTCAGCGGAGTACACGGTTTCTCGGACCTACCTCGACTGGCTGGCCAGCTTACCGTGGTCGAAGGCGACCGAGGATGAGATCGACCTCAAACAGACTCGCGAGATTCTCGATGCGGATCACTACGACCTCGACAAGGTCAAAGATCGCATCCTCGAATACCTCGCTGTGCGCAAGCGCAAGCCGGATCTCAAGGGTCCGATCCTCTGTCTCGTGGGTCCTCCTGGCACGGGCAAGACCTCCCTCGGCCGTTCGATTGCGACCTCGATGGGGCGGAAGTTCGTGCGGGCCTCGTTGGGGGGTGTCCGGGATGAGGCGGAGATCCGCGGTCACCGCCGCACCTACGTCGGTGCTCTGCCGGGCCGCATCCTCCAGGGCCTCAAGCGCGCCGGTACGAAGAACCCCGTCTTCGTCCTCGATGAGATCGACAAGCTCGGTGCGGACTTTCGTGGCGATCCGTCGAGCGCGTTGCTCGAGGTGCTGGATCCAGAGCAGAACCATCAGTTTTCCGACCACTACCTGGAGACGTCCTTCGACCTGAGCCAGGTGTTTTTCATCTGTACGGCCAACGTTCTTGATACGGTGCCTCCCGCCTTGAGGGATCGGATGGAGATCCTCTCCCTCCCCGGCTACACCGAGGAGGAGAAGCTGGAGATCGCCAAGCGGCACCTGATCCCGCGACAGGTCGAGCAGAATGGGCTCGAGAGCATCGATCTCAGCTTCGATGACGTGGCCGTACAGACCGTGATCACGGACTACACGCGCGAGGCTGGCCTGCGAAACCTCGAGAGGGAGATCGCGAGCCTGTGCCGGAAGATCGCTCGCAAGACCGTAGAGGAGGGGGAGCCGACAGAGGCCCTGCGGCTCAGCGAAGAGGATGTTCGCACCTTCCTCGGCCCCGCGCGCTATTACCGCGAGCTGGCTGAGCGCGCTGATAGGCCGGGGATTGCCATCGGCCTGGCCTGGACTCAGGCGGGCGGGGATATCCTTTTCGTCGAGGCGACGATCATGCCTGGTAAGGCCGGTTTGACGGTGACCGGCCGGCTTGGCGAGGTGATGAAGGAGTCGGCGACGGCGGCGCTATCCTGGATCCGCACTCATGCAGAGCGCTTCGACATCTCGGCGGAAACCTTCGAGAAGAATGAGCTGCACGTGCATGTTCCCGCGGGAGCCATTCCAAAGGACGGGCCCTCCGCGGGGGTCACCCTCGTTGTGGCGCTCGTCTCGTTACTTACGCAGGCGCCCGTGAAACCCCTACTGGCGATGACGGGCGAGATCACATTGCGCGGCAAGGTGCTCCCCGTCGGTGGCATCAAGGAGAAGATCCTCGCGGCGCGTCGCGCCGGAGTGACGCGGATTCTCCTGCCTTCGCACAACGAGAAGGATCTCGAAGACATTCAACCTGAGCTACGAGACCAGATGGAGATCACGCTTGTGGAGGATCTCGACCAGGTGCTCGAGATTGCCCTCGAAGCGGCTTCCTAGCGCGCATCAACCGAAAGCCCGGCATGGACCTTCGGTGAGGCCAGGCTTGTCGACAGACCGGAGCTAGCAGCGGACCGCCAGCCCCCAAGCCCCCCAAAACGCGGACTCAAGCGTGCCCGCGTTTTCCTTTATTGAATCTGGCCCGGCTAGCTAGAAGGGGCTCGAGCCATTATCCGAGGAGTCGTCATCGTCATCAGCGAGGACGACCAGGGCGAGCAGGCCACCCGCGGCGAGGACGGGTACGAGCCACCCGGCTTTGGCCCCACCGAAGACCTTGGAGCCTGAGGTCGTAGCGACCGTACCAGCACCAGCGGCAGGCTTGCCGGAGGCGATGGCCGCTAGAGTCGATTTCCGCGGCACGCCTTCGACGATGCGCGAGACGCCATCCGGCACGCGGTCGAGGCCCGGAATACGTCGATCTGGCTCGGCCGACCACCACTCGGTGTCTTCTGGCTGGGGCGGACCAAGGATCATCGAGATCTCGACCTTCTCACCCGCGGGAGCGTTGATCACGCGATTCGCAAGATAGAGCCCGTCTGTCGTCTCGACGGCCAGATCGTAATAGCCGTAAGGTAACCCGGTCAGGGCATATTCACCCTTGTCCGTTGACGGTGCCGAGGAGAACACCTGCTTCGTGTCCAAGTGCACCGCATAGACCCGTGCGCCCATCACGGCATCCTGAGTCTCTCCCGAGAACACCACGCCTCGAATCGAGACGTTTCCCGCCGGGCCCGCAGCCATGACGGACATCGCCTGGGGACCAAGAGCCATCCCCAGGATCACAAGTGCCAGGGCAGTGCGACGCATTCCATCCATGATCTGCCTACGCATCCCTTCTCCTCTGTCGGCTGATCACCAGCCATTGGTCGCGCAGCG
>CAYSMT010000310.1:0-4377 GCA_964432135.1 uncultured Acidobacteriota bacterium | reverse complement strand
TTCGTCATAGGGGAACTTGTCGAGCCGGCGGATCTCGAAGATCTCTTGCGGGGGACGCGAGACGACAGCGAGCGCGTAGGCGCGCTGTATTTGCTGCACCTTGGCGATCAGCCCCTGCGGGCAGGCGAGCGAGCGGAGCTCGGCCTCAAGGCCGGGAAGCTCCTTCGGCTTGATGCCGGGACGTAGGTGCACGGCCACGGTCGCTCCGGTCGAACGGCGGTGGAGGATCCACTCGTCTCCCAACTTCGGATCCACGACGAAGGAGCCGTAGCGGTGGCGCGACCCGCTGAGGTACACAGCTACGTCGCCGTAGCAGGCCGAACGGTTCGTGGCGGTCGTGAGGTCGCTGCGGTCCACCACGCCGTCGGGGAATAGCTTCGCGAGGCCGTAAGCGATGCCCGCCGCAGCTACGACGAGGCCGTCGCAAGGATGTCCATGAAAGCGGACGAGGTCTTGTACGGTCACCGATTGGGTCGTCGATGCCAGCGGCCCGAGGCTGGAGACGGTGTCGACGAGTTGGATAACCGGGGCGTGCCGTGCGGCAAGCAGCTCTTTGACCGTCAGGGGCTCTGCTGCGAGAGGCGGAGAAACACAAGACCCGGCCAGCATCAACGCGACGATCCTATGGGTCCGTCGGCGAAGGTTCTCTGTGCTCATGGAACACCTCCCGGAAGGACAATGCGCCGCCATCGATCACGCCGGCGCCGAACCCGTCGAAGCATTATCGGAGGCAGAAACGTTCCGGCCGAGCGCGTCGCGGGGTGAATTGTCGTGCGTCTTCTCATCCCGCCGATCTCTGTGCATCAGATCATCGTGGGCCGGGACTGACGCCGGGGAGCATCAGTGAAGGATCTGCAACCTTATTCTCACTCGGGCGCTCTCGCGCTCCCAGTACTCGCTTTCGCCAGCCAGGGTGTCCCAGGAGTAGCTTTCCCGGCTCGGTGCCGACCAGATTCCGGTCTGGGGGTCTCGAACGCTGTAGCCCATGACGCCAGGGCCATCGATCCAGTCGACCCAGATTTGGCCCTGGCGGGAGTGGATCCGGACGAAGATCGCGCCATCGTTTCCCGGGCCCTGGTAGCTCACAGAGGCGATCACGAGCGGATCCCAGCCGTCACTTCGGGCGCTGACCGTAACTTTCGTGAGCTCTCCGTCCTTTGCCTGATAGGCGGTCAAGATCTCTCCGGAAACCTCTGTAATTCCGGGTAATCGCCCCGTATGGGGACGCTGAGTCACCCGCTCCGCGGCGTGCCATCCGGCACCGGCCGGTTTCTCGAGAAACCAGACCTGACGATCACTCTCGCTGCGCCACCAGCTCACTAAGCGATCCCCTGCAGCTGTGAATGCGATGGCTGGATCCATGTCGTCGATATCGTTGTTGGTCAAAGTCATCGCGGGTGTCCACCCAGTACCGTCCCAGCGAGAGAGCCTGATCTCGAAGTCCGAGCCGTCCCATTGCGCCCAGACGACGACCGGCTGTTCCGCGAGCGGATCGATCGCGAAGCTCGCCGGACCGTACTCGTTTCCCGGCACGTTCGCGTTCAGCAAGTGTTCCAGCGAGAGGGCATCGCGTACCCGTCCCCATGGAACAGGCGTCGGATCATCTCCCCCTGATGTGGCCACGAGAAGCCCGACAGGATGCTCCTTGGTGCCTACGGAGATCTCGGCCGTCACGATGGTGAGGCTACAGAGGAGAACGGTCAGGATGGCGGCTGCTGCGCTGCGAAACTTTCTCATCGATTCGCCCTCCCTCGCTGGTTGAGCTCCTCCGTCAGCGCCCGGCGCTCCGGAAGCATTCCATCGACTTTGATCATGATCTTGCGGAGTCGTCCGAGAGTCTTCTCTGCTCGCGAAGACTCTCCCCGGGAGATCTCGCTGCGGCGCAGATAGAACAGCGCCATGAACTCTTCCTCGGGAATCCCAAGCCTGTGAGCCACCTCGGCCGCTTTGCTTAGATACGCGGCGGCTTCTTCTGCCTGGCCCTTCTCCAAGTCGACTCGGCCGAGCATCCGTAGCGCGCACGCGGCGACCTCAGGATACCGCTTCTTTCGAGCCTCTCCGTAGGCTCGTTTGATCAGACTCCGCCCGCCCTCGAGATGCTTCGCTTGGCAGTGGCAGTAGCCGAGGAAAACCGCCACCTGAGATGCCTGATAGCCGAGGGCCAAGTCCTGATAACCCCGCCGCGCTCGCTCCAGGAAAGGAATGGCCTTGCCGTGAGAGTTCTGCCGAAAGTGAAGATTCCCGATCACCGCATGGCCGAACGCGCGCAACCACGGCTCAGCGTCCTCGAGCATCGAACCCGCCTTCTCTGCGAGAAGACCGGCTTCAAAGAAGCTCCCGGTCATATAGCCCACTGAGATCTTCACCAACATTCCGTGCAGCCGTAGTTTCTCGGAGATTCCTGCCATGTTCAGGACGCCGTCGATGGTGTCCCTCGCCATGCGGTAGAAACGTAGGAGGCGGTATATGTCCGCTCGCAGAATCATCACCTCCGCCAACGTGTCGGGTGCGATCGATGCTTCTCGAAGCAGCAGCAGGTCGTAGGCCGCTTCGAACAAAGACATCGACTCGAAAGGGAAGCCCAGGAATCGTTTCTCCTTTCCCTCCTCGATCAGCTCCTCGACGCTTCGAGACGAGAGATCGACGTCACGCCCTACCTGGGCCAGACGCAAGACCTCTTCCGTATCGCCGAGAGAAGCACCGAGGCTGCGAAAGAGAGCTTGGGCCAGGTCCAGCGGAGGCATTGTTTCTCCTCGCTCGATCCGATTCAGCCTGGCGATTCCGGTCTTCACTCCGTTGCGAGACGTTCGTTCCGCCAACTCCCTCAGCGTGCACCCGTTGGCTTCTCGCAAGCGCCGAAGATAACTTCCCACTGCATGCCGCAGATGCTCGGATGCCCCGTCCATGAGCTCGACCTCCCCCAGCGCCGCCCAGCTCAGTCCGCGCTCCCGGGACACTCACCGCACGCGGCGCCTATCCAGTACGATTTTTTAAATCCTGCAACCCATGGCACTGCTACCACAAAACGGAAGAAGTCGTCAACTCTCTGTCACATGCCAAGGCCGCTGAGGCGCGTAACCTGCTGATAATCATGGTGTTCTCTGTTGCGAGAAATGACGATTGCCACCAGTGCTAAGATTGGCGGGCACCTGCGGAATAACGATTCGCGTTTGAAGAAGAGAATCTGGTCGTCAGCTCAGAGCGGCCAGCGGCTTTCGACGGGACGATCGAAACCAGCGCTGGCTATGTCTCGATCATCGAGATCCGTCGTGATCTGCCGACCGATCAAATGGCGCGGGGCCGAAGTGCTGCTCGAGTACGCGTTCGAGCTTCACGCGCTGCGCCGGATACTTCATCCGCGATGCTCGGGCTCTGAGCGGCGCGATGAGCTGCTCGTCGCGCAGATTCGCGAGGTCGCGGGCCGCGATAATCACATATTCATCCGGGAGGCGGATGGTGATTTGCAACAGCTCCATGATGTGGGTCGGAGGTTCCTGGGCCCGCGCGAGGAGCGCGACAGCGCCAGCTCTGACGCGAGCGTCCGCGTGGGCAAGCCAGCGCTTCGTGGCTGTGGCCACGGCTCGACTCGCGTGTCGAACGCTGTGCAGTGTCGTGAACAACGCTTCGGTATTGGTAGGGTGAGCGATCTTCTCGAGCAGCACCTGTTCGCGGTCGCGCGCGCGCTTCCACGCAACAAGACTCCGTCGCAGGGAGGCGCGGAGGCCTTCATTCTGGACCCGTGCTATCCGGATGATCGCGGCCGGTTCAAGGGAAGCGTCGCCATAGAATCGCAGGCCATGGAGCGCTCGATACAGAGCGCTGTCCGGCAATTGTGTGAACTCTCTGAGCAGTACTTCGCGATCTTCCTTTCGCCGCTGAATAGCCAGCGCCAGGAAGGCCTCGGCGCGTAGCGCTGGTTCGTCCGCGTGGAGCGACTTGAGAAACAACGGTCGCGACGCCTCATCACGCAGGCTGCCGAGTGCCTGGAGGGCAAGTGTCTGAAGTCGTGAGTCCCCGATTGTATGGGCATAACTTCTCAGAGCCTGCCGAGCCGCCGGAGTAGCGATGGCTCTCAGGGCCGCAAGGGCCCAACTCCTGCAGGATTTCGTAGTATCGAGGCAGCCAGAGATGCCGAAGATCTCCCCGCCGTCGTGTGCGATCGCGACGAGGCACGGCACCGCGTCGTCGCCAAGCGAGATGAGGCGTGGGCTCGGGCTGGTGTCGTCGATTAGGATGCCGAGTTGTCCTTCGAGGAACGCATCGCGAAACTCGCCCGATCGGCAGAGAGCGCTGTTGTTTTCGGATGCCAGCAGCGGGAAAACCGACGTGGCGGTGGCCATAAGAAACCCGAGGAACCCGGCACGCATTCTTCTCGCG
>CAYSMT010000309.1:3579-4390 GCA_964432135.1 uncultured Acidobacteriota bacterium | reverse complement strand
GTCAGGAGCTGGACGGGAAAAGCGTGAAAAGCGCACCGTTGAGGGCTCACCTCACTTATCGTGCGGCCTATGAGCTTGTGCGCTTGAGCACTTCGTCTCTCAAATGGAGTAAACCCGGAAACCGCCGACGGCACGACGATAGACCTCACGGTTGATCAGTGCGTGCGGTGAAGCGGGAAGGCCGTCTCGCGAGCTTTCCAGCCAGCGCGCTCGCTCGGCTGCGACCAAGAAGCGACCGCCGCGGCCGGAGAGAGAACCCGCCTCGAGCAGCCGGAGGGCGCGCGTCGCGGCCGCAGGGTCGTAGCCACTGGCTACGAGGAGCACGAGAGCCTCTCGATCGGCCTGCCCCTCGATCTGGGGCCCGAAACCAACGCGAAGTGAAAGCTCCAGGGCTTCGACGAGGGGATCGCGCGGCCGTTTGAGCCAAGCCAGCCGAGGAGGCGTTCTGGCCAACGCGGCTTGGAGGCGTCTTTGCGGCCAGCCGGCTCGCTCGAGACTCAGCTCGCGCGCAAGCACGAAAGCGAGCTGGGCCTCGTCTTCCAACGTGGCCAGTAAACCGAGACTGAGTACGAGCACGCCGCGGCCCAGCGAGGCTGCGGCTGGCTCGCCGACGTCAATGAAGTATAGCTCGCGTGCTTCAGGCGCACCGAGCCGCGTCAGTAGCTCGGTGATGTAGCGCACAAGACGTAGAGGCGAGGAAAGTGACCACTCTCCAGCGAGAGCAAGACGCAGGCGCTCCCAGCTCAGCGCGTCCCAACGCTGTTCGCAGGAATAGGCCGGCGGCGCCGAGGCTCCCGCGACGCTTGATGCG
>CAYSMT010000309.1:0-3569 GCA_964432135.1 uncultured Acidobacteriota bacterium | reverse complement strand
CGGAAACCAGGCTCCCATCGCGACCGGAAACGACGAGCGCCTCTCCGCGCTGGCTGAGCAACCCCCCACAACCCGTGCAGATCAGAGGCCCGCCGTCTTTCCAAAGGCCTGTCGGCCAACCGATCTCCTGTTTCGAGCAGTGCGCGCATTCCCGGGCCAGCGATCTGGCGGAGCGCCGGCCCCGTCCCAGAAGACGTTCGACGATGGGTCCTATCACCGAGCTGCTCATCTTCGGCTATTCCGCATGCTTCATGGAGCGTCCTTCCGTGTTCACGCGACGATACACCCCCCGTGAGGCCCGCTGGCCACCGGCAGGGTTCGTCGACGTTCGTCCCGGAGGAATCTAGCTCCCCGCGTCGCATGAGGCGAGCCGCTTTCTCCGCCTGGACAGGAGCTCTTCACAAGCTCGTGTTCGCAGCCGCAGCGACTTGCACGCTGGTTGCACGGGGCTAGAGGTCGCGAGATTCGGTGCCCGCTCGCTTGACGCGGCTCTGTAACAGGCCGCAGAATCGCGTCTTCACAGCCGGGCCCAGGAGTCTACGCGGCAGGGAATCGCGAGACGAAACGACGCAGGTTGATGGCCCGTTTTCCGCGAATCTGCGCTCCGTGCCGCAGGCTGGCCGCGAGGATTGGCGGAAGAGGGGTTCAGGTTGTGCCGCTTCTGCCGCGCGTTCCCTGCCGCGTGGGCTCCTGGTCTGGCTTCGGGGTTGCCCATCGCGCGGGGTCGCGCTCTTGGCTGGCCGAGTGGTTCGGTCGCGGAGTGTTGGCACACCGCGCGCATCCACGGTCTCCTTGGATCGTGGCGGGTCGCTGGCGCCGGGGCGCCGGGCGGCGAGGAGTCGAAGAGCATGAAGGTTTACGAGACTTCCCAGATCAGAAACGTCGCGCTCATCGGCCACGGAGACGCGGGCAAGACCTCGCTGACCGCGGCGCTGCTCTACGCAGCACATGCGACGCCGTCGCTCGGTTTGACAACCGAAGGGACGACGGTGACCGACTTTGACAGCGAAGAGATCTCTCGCGGCGTCAGTATGTCCCTGGGCGTGGCCTTCGCCGAGTGGCAGGATCACAAGGTCAATCTCGTCGACGCGCCCGGTTATGCGAACTTCATTGGCGAGGCTGCTGCCGCGATTCGCGCCAGCGACAGCGGCGTGATCATCGTCCACGGCACCCACGGGATCGAGGTGCAGACCGAAAAGATGTGGGAGGACTGCGCCAAGGCAAAGTTGCCCGTGATGTTCGCCATCACCCAGCTCGACCGCGAACACGCCGACTTCGCCAAGGTTCTCTCATTGCTCCAGGAACGTTTCGGCCGCCTCGTGCTGCCTGTCGCGCTGCCCATCGGGAGCGGCGATGCCATCGAAGGCGTCGTCTCACTCGTCAGCGGTCGCGCGCTGCGTCCGGCTGGGAATGGGGCCGAGGTGGAGATCGGCGATGCACCTGCCGAGATGGCCGACGCCATCAACACCGCCCGAGAGGAGCTGATCGAGATGGTCGCCGAGAGCGACGAGGAGTTGATGAACGCCTTTCTCGAGGAAGGAAACCTCAGCGAGGATCAGTTCCACCGCGGTCTTGCCAAGGCCGTTGCCTCGCGCAGCCTCTTCCCGGTCTTCGCCACCTCCGCCCTGAAGATGGTCGGAGCCCGGCATCTATTGGACAATATCGTGCGTTGCGCACCTGATCCGACCCAGGGCCCGGCCCTCGTCGTGCGCAACGAGGACGGAGAAGCTATCGAGCGCCCTGTCGATGCGTCCGCTCCGCTGACGGCCCAGGTATTCAAGACTTATATCGACAAGTTCGCCGGCCAGATCAGCATGTTGCGCATCGTCTCAGGCACACTCCATGCGGACATGAACGCGTGGAATGCCTCGACGCAGCACGGGGAACGCCTCTCCGGCCTCTCGGCACCACGTGGCAAGGAAGGCGAGAAGGTCAGCGAAGTACGCGCGGGAGATATCGCCTTCGTGACCAAGCTGAAAGCCACCCATACCCAGGACACGCTGGTAGAGGACAAGTCCTCGCCCGCCTTGGTCGAATGCATTCCCTTTCCCAAACCGGTCATCGCCTACGCCGTCCACGGAGCGGGCAAGGGAGACGACGAGAAGATCGCCAAAGCTCTGGCAGCTCTTGCCGAGGAGGATCCCACCCTGGCCCTGAGCCGGGATGCGCGCAGCCACGAGCTCATGCTTCACGGGCTAGGGATCGACCATGTGCGCACCGCGATGGACAAGATGGAGCACCGCGATGGTGTCAAAGGCGCGCTTCAGAAACCTAAGATCCCTTACCTCGAGACCATCACGCGCAGCGCCTCGAGTGATTACCGACACAAGAAGCAGTCCGGCGGCGCGGGGCAGTTCGCTGAGGTCCACATGCGCATCGAGCCGCTTCCCCGAGGCGAGGGTTTTGAGTATGTCTCGGAGATCGTCGGCGGATCCATTTCACGTAACTTCTGGCCCTCGATCGAGAAGGGTGTCAAGCAGATCATGGAGCAAGGCGTGATCGCCGGCTATCCGATGCTCGACATCAAGGCGGTGATCTACGATGGCAAGGAGCACCCTGTCGATTCCAAGGACATCGCGTTCCAGATCGCGGGACGCGAGGTATTTAAGCGTTGCGTGCAAAGCGCCGGTCCCGTCGTGCTCGAGCCGGTGATGAATATCGTGGTCACCTGCCCGGAAGAGAACATGGGCGATATTCTCGGCGACTTGAGTCGTCGGCGCGGCAAGGTGCAGGGATCTGACAGCCAGGCCGGACGAGCCATCGTGCGTGCGCTCGTTCCCATGGCCGAGGTCCTCGAGTATTCCGCGACCTTGAAGTCGCTCACGCAGGATCGCGGGTCGTTCACCATGGAACTCGAGCGCTATGAGCGCGTCCCGGGCGAGCTCCAGCAGGAACTCATCGCCGCCTACAAGCCCCACGAGAGCGAGGACTGATTCCGTGCACGTGTGTTTGATCAGGGATCTCGGCCAGCGGATCGGTGATGAGGTCACCTTACGGGGTTGGGTGACTCACCTGCGTTCGAAGGGCAAGATTGCCTTCCTCGTGCTGCGCGACGGCACAGGGAGCTGCCAAGCCGTCGCCTCCCAGCGCGAGTTACCGGCCGAGAGCTTCGATGCCCTCAAGCGCTGCGGTCAGGAGTCTTCGGTCGAGATCTCGGGCACACTGCGGGCCGATGACCGCGCCCCGGGTGGGGTCGAACTCTCCGTCGCCGCCTTCCGCCTCGTGCGCGGCAGCGAAGGTTACCCGATTTCTCCCAAGGATCACGGCATCGAGCATTTGCTCGACCACCGCCATCTCTGGCTGCGCCACCGGGGACCATGGGCCGTGCTTCGCATCCGGGACGAGGTCGTCAAAGCGATCCGAGATTTCTTTTACGAGCGCGATTTCGTGCTGATCGACTCACCGATCCTCACGCCAGCCGCCTGTGAGGGCACGAGTACGTTATTTCGGACGGACTACTTTGGCGATGACGCGTTTCTCTCTCAGTCGGGGCAACTCTACCTCGAGCCCGCCTGCCAGGCCTTCTCGAAGGTCTATTGCTTCGGGCCGACCTTTCGCGCCGAGAAGTC
>CAYSMT010000308.1:310-4390 GCA_964432135.1 uncultured Acidobacteriota bacterium | reverse complement strand
TCGATCCTGAGGCACAACCGCTCGGGGCAGCCCTCTCTTGCCGACGGGATCGTGATCACTCCATCGCACAACCCGCCGGAGGATGGGGGTTTTAAGTACAATCCGCCGCACGGAGGACCCGCCGGAGCTGGACTCACCGGGGCAATCGAGGCGCGAGCCAACGAGCTGCTTGCCAGCGGCAATAGAGATGTCGAGCGCATTCCCTGGGAACGAGCTCTCGTCGCGTCGACCACGCATCGCCACGACTTCATCACACCCTACGTCGAAGATCTTGAGAACGTCATCGACATGGAGGCGATTCGCGCTTCGGGCTTGCGCCTCGGGGTGGACCCGCTCGGGGGTTCGGGGATCGCCTACTGGGAACCGATCGCTGCGCGTTACGGGCTGGAGCTGAGCGTCGTCAACAAGCTCATCGATCCGACCTTCTCCTTCATGCGTGTCGACAAGGATGGTCGGATCCGCATGGATTGCTCCTCGCCCTTCGCGATGGCGGGGTTGATCGAGCTCAAGGATCGCTTCGACATCGCCTTCGGCAATGATGCCGACTTCGACCGTCACGGCATCGTTACGCCCGGTGCGGGTTTGCTCAATCCCAACCACTACCTTGCCGTCGCGATCGATTATCTCTTCTCGCATCGTCTTGAGTGGGGCGCCGATTGCGCGGTAGGAAAGACCCTGGTCAGCAGCTCGATGATCGATCGTGTTGCCGAAGATCTCGGCCGCACATTGCGCGAGCTTCCCGTTGGTTTCAAGTGGTTTGTCGCGGGTCTGGCTGACGGGAGCTTCGGTTTTGGAGGGGAGGAAAGTGCGGGAGCTTCCTTCCTGCGTCGCGATGGTGGAACTTGGACGACCGATAAGGACGGCTTCATCCTCGATCTGCTGGCCGCCGAGATCACGGCGACGACAGGTGAGGACCCCGGCACGCACTACCGCCGGTTGACGGATCGCTTCGGCGAGCCGGTTTACGAGCGTCTGGACGCGCCGGCGAGCGTAGAGCAGAAGGCCCGGCTGAAGGAGCTCTCGCTAGATGTGGTCACGGCGACCGAGCTGGCCGGTGAACCGATCCTTGCTCGACTGACTCGGGCGCCGGGCAATAACGCACCTATCGGAGGGCTCAAGGTCGTTACACGCAACGGCTGGTTTGCAGCGCGGCCCTCAGGTACCGAGGCGGTCTACAAGATTTACGCCGAGAGCTTTCTTGGGCGTGAGCATCTGGCCAGGATTCAGGATGAGGCTCAGGCCATCGTCGGCACCGTCTTCGGGACTTGAGCTGGGTGTTGCGAGCGTGCCGCCAGTGAACAAGTGGGACAGGGCGTCGCATTTGGGCACGGGCGGAGGCGAGCGGAGCCTGTTCGGCATCGTGCTTCTCTCGTTGCCTGCTGTGGCCGCGTCCGCGCTCGAGCCGATGGCCGGCATTGTCGACACGGCCTATCTCGGACATATCGATTCACGGTACCTCGCTGCGCTCGCCGTGACGGTGACCATCCTGTCCTCCTTTACCTGGTTGTTTAACTTTCTCGTCAGCGGCGTTACGGCCCAGGTAGGACAGGCCGTCGGGAGGGGCGATCGGGAGGAACTCGGCCAGCAGGTCAAGCTGGCGCTGCTTGTCGCCCTCGTCGCCGGAGTGATGACTTGCGTCCTGCTCGTGCTGGCGCGTGTCGTGCTTTTTACGGAGCTCTTCGGTGCCGAGCCGGGGCTGACGGAGCTCGCGCGCCCCTACTTTCTGCTGCGCGCGTTCGGGATGCCGCTCGTGTTGGGCAACCTCGCCATCTCGGGCATCCTTCGCGGCCTCCAACGCATCCGCCTTTCGCTGGTGCTCAATTTGCTCGTCACCGGGGCCAACGTCATCGTGACCTACGTGCTGCTCTTCGTCTGGCCACTAGGGTTGATGGGTGCGGCGCTGGGCACCGTGGGCTCCTTTGGGCTCGGCACGGTTGCCGGGGTGCTGTGGCTCGTGTATCGACGGCGGGAGATTGGTCTCGACAAGAGCTTTCACTTCGCGCCCTGGCTGATTCGGCGGGCCATCGCCGATTCGGGCAACCTCATCTTGCGTACGGCGGCGTTGGTGGGCGCTTTCGCGGCGACGACCGCGGTGGTGACCCGTCTTGGTGAGCTGTGCCTCGCGGCGCACCAGATCGCTTTACAGCTCTGGCTGCTCTCATCTTTCCTGATCGATGGTTTTGCCATCACCGGCAACATGCTTGGCGCGCGTTTGCTCGGCGAGGGGCGACCGGGAGCGCGGCAGCTTCTCGGGCGGCTGCTGCTCATGGCCGGTCTCGGCTGCGGCGTCCTTTTCGCACTCGCCTACGGTCTTGGTCGGGCTCCGATCGAAGGGATCTTCACAAATGATCCTGCCGTGCCGCCCTTACTCGATGAGATCTGGTGGATCCTAGCCCTGACCCAACCCATGAACGCGCTCGTCTACGTCTACGATGGCCTGCTTTTCGGTAGTCGGGACTTCGCCTACCTGCGCCGGCACATGCTCATGGCTTTGCTCGTCGTGTTCTTGCCGTTGCTCTACTTCGCGGGCCTGCGTGTCGGGAGCCTACGCGGTGTCTGGATCGCGTTGAGCGCATTGAACTTCTACCGCTGCGTATCCTGCGCCTGGCGCTTTCACCGGGCGGCATCCTAGATTCTTTCTCAGGAAAGAGGAACGGAGACGCGGCATGCGGCGGCGTAGCTTACTCGGATCGGTGGTAGTTCTGGCATGGGCGCTCCTTTCGGCGGGGTGCCTGGGCCCTCCCGTCGAGGGTCCGCAAATCGATGACATCCCTTCCGGTTTTGCCTTCCACCGGCGCTGCGAATCCTCCCGTTCGCCGATCCCTGCCCTGCGTCCCATGGCTCAGCGCTGCTACATTAACAACAACAACCGCTGGGGTCCGGATGTCATCACGATCAGCCATTTCGAGGGATCCCTCGGGATCGACGACGCGCGCCGTGCTCGTGAAGATACCATCGCCAAGCGGGCGAGCTGCTCTGAGCACACGAGCTATTGCCAGCGGGTGGGCGAGCTTGAAGCGCTCACGGTCGACGGACACGAGGGCTGGGGATTTCCGATCACGACGATCGAGCACGGTGAGCTCAGCGCGGCCACCTATCTCCTCGTGCTGCCCTACGACGATGACGAGAGCTATGGGATCGAGGTCGCGGGAAGCGGCGAGACGCTGCGCAGCATCGAGGCGACGCGGGCGTTGGCTTCGCGCTTCGCTGTGCGCAGCGCACGCGATCTACGACCCCTTCAGATCGGCGTCACCCTCATGGCGTTGGCGCTCGGCGTCGCGGTTTTTGTCTGGATTCGCCGCCAGCGCGCAGCCGAGCCCCGCACCGAGGTCGAGCTCGTGCGAGCATCGTTCGGCCTGGCGGGCTCGCGAGAAGCGAGGCGTCCTGCGCTTGTCGATGCACCGCTGAGGGTGGAGGCTCTGCGTCGGCGTTTCTCGGACGATCCCGAGGGGACGATCACTGAGCTCGAGCGGCTGCGTGAGAGCTTCCAGCCCCATCCCGCGTTGTTGCATCTGTTGGGCCTGGCCTACCTCAAGAGGGGGCAGCGTGCGCAGGCCCTGACCTTCGTTCAGGAGGTCTGGCCGCTTCTGCTCGCCAAGGACGGATTCCCTCTTGCGGTTGAGCTCTTCCACTACCTCGGCGCCGAAGCCCTGGTGCTGCGCATCCCCCGGAATGACGCCTATCGCGTGGCCGAGTCCCTTATCGAGCGTGGTAACTGGCAGCTCGCCTCTCAGGTCTATGGCAACCAGCTCGTGGCGGACGGTGCCGACCGGCGGGCGGCAAGCGGGTTGATGCGCATCGCAGCCAATCGAGTCAAGGTCGCCGAGGGATCCGAGAGTGCGCTCGCACTCTATGCCTTCGTCGAAGAACATGCGCAGGACGAAGTGCTGCGCGCGCGAGTCCGCAGCGAACGAGCGCGCCTTAGCACGCCGGTATCGCGCACCCCCGTCGGCTGAGTTCACGGACCGCCTGCCGCCGGTCATCGACCACTCGACGCGCTCACGGTCCCTCGGGCTCGCCCCGCGGTGCTGCTGGAGGGCTATGCTCCCGTTCGAGGCCAACGAGGGTCGGTTCTGCTGT
>CAYSMT010000308.1:0-300 GCA_964432135.1 uncultured Acidobacteriota bacterium | reverse complement strand
CGCTCACAATGGAGGAAGTGCGCATGTCGACGAATCGAAGGCAGTTCCTTGAAGGCGGTGTCCTGGCGGCAACGGGCGCGGGGCTGACGCAGCTTCTTCCTCTCGCAAAGGCCGAGCCTGTCGAAGGTGCTACCGGCAAGCTCAAGATCTTGATCCTCGGCGGGACGGCTTTCCTTGGGCCGGCGACCGTTGAATACGCGCTCGCCCGCGGCCATGAGCTGACGTTGTTCAACCGCGGGAAGACGGGGGTGGATCTCTTTCCCGATGTGGCGCGCCTGAAAGGTGATCGCGAGGGGGACA
>CAYSMT010000307.1:0-4405 GCA_964432135.1 uncultured Acidobacteriota bacterium | reverse complement strand
CAGTGATGTCCGCATGACCCGCACGCATCTCCTGTGCCTGCTGGCTCTCGTCGTCGGAATCGTCGCGATGATCTGGGGTATCCAGCGCTTCGAGTGGTATGTCATCGAGATCGGCGCCGTTTTCCTCGGCATCGGCCTCGTCGCGGGCCTTGTCGCTCGTCTCGGATTCGACGAGATGGCCCGGGCCTTCACCGAGGGGGCAAAGGATCTCCTGCCGGCGGCGCTGGTCGTCGGTCTTGCGCGGGGTATCGTGTTGTTAGCGGGCGAGCTGCGCATCCTCGATCCGGCGCTCCACGCTGCCTCGCTCCTCGTCGCTGACTTGCCGGCTTACCTCTCGATCAACGCGATGTTTGTCTTCCAGAGCCTCCTGAACTTCCTCGTGCCCTCAGGCTCGGGGCAGGCGGCCCTGACGATGCCGATCATGGCGCCTCTTACGGATCTCGTGGGTCTATCGCGCCAAAGCGCCGTCCTTGCCTTTCAATTCGGCGATGGTTTCAGCAACCTTGTCATCCCGACCTCCGCCGTGTTGATGGGTTCGCTTGAGGCTGGAAAAGTACGCTATGAGAGCTGGCTGCGCTTTGCATTGCCGATGCAGCTCTGGTTGCTACTGATCGGTGGCGTCGCGCTCATTGCTGCCGTCGCGACGGGATGGCGCTGATATCTCGTGCTTCGCGCTGGGAGCGCCCCGGGCGGCAACGGGTGTTCCTCTACGGTTGTCCCCATGCTTTCCAAAGGCGCGCGAACTCCCGTGCGAAATCTGCGACGAGAGGGGCGTGACTTGTGACGATCAGGTTTTCCTGGTTCGCAGAGGCCGCGCTGCGTGTCCAGTTGTAGGAGCCCGTCGCGAGCGTGCGATCATCAAAAATAGCAAACTTGTGATGCATCAGGCCCGGTGCATTGTCGTCCTCGACGCTCATGCCGGTGGAATCGAGGCGTTCGATGTCCGAGCCGAGGTCCCACACCTTCGAGTCTTCGGTGATGATGCGAACTTTCACTCCACGCCTGTGCGCGGCTATCAGTGGGCCAGAGAGGCGGTCATCCGTGATCGTGTAAACGCAGGCGTCGATGGTCATTCGCGCCGCAGAGATCAGGCCGACAAGGCGGTCGAGGCAAGCCCTCCCGGGGCTGAAGAGCGCCTCGGAGTGTCGCGCTTCCGGAAGTGCCCCGCGTTGTGCATCGACAACGCGGACTAGCTCGCGCAGCCAGTCGATGAGCAAGCGGTCGGGTGCGCTCGAGGCGCGCTCACCGGCGAGGGCGAAGGCGCGATTGCGGAGCTGGTTGAGATCATGCGGGCCCTGGGCTAGCTCTTCAATCAATGTGTGCAGCGCTTGACGTTCGGCTCGGCTTAAACGCAGGTCCACGAGGGTCGCCTGCAAGAACTCGTCGATCTGCTTGCGGTCCATGGTTTTAGATCTCCGTCTTGGTGGCGCTCTCGTGCCGGACTAAATCTCGGGGCCGTCATCTTCGAGCTGGCTGTCGACTCGGAGCACGATCTTGTTGATCAAACGCCAGCGACCGTCACCCTCGTGTCGGCCTACGATGATGTTCTCACGTTCGTCGCGTAGGATTTTCCCGGAGTCTTTGTAGCGTAGACGGGTCGCGTAGGCGAGCTGAGCGAAGCCGATCTCTCCGGCGTACCAATGGCGACGAATTTCAAAGTCCATCGAGAGGATCTCGAAGCGCTCGAGATCGCGCTGGATCTTTTCCTCGAGACGCGTGCGGTCCTCCCACCAGCTTTCGCCGAGGATCACCGAAGAGTACTCGGTGCCGAAGGCCGCGAGGTAGCTCGAGGACTCTCGTCGCTCGTAGGCCGCCTGGGTGCGGGTCATCAGTTCGATGAAGGCCTGTGCTTGAGGGTGCTCAGGTGGATGCATTGCGCGTTTCTTTCCCCTCGCCGGCGGCGATGCGCTTTTTCCCGTGCCCGGTAAAGACATCGCGCAGTCCATCGAGCACATCGTAGGTGACCGGAACGACGATCAGCGTCAGCACGGTCGCGAAGCTAAGCCCGAAGATCACTGCGACGCCCATCGGCCCCCACCACTGGGAAGACTCGCCACCGAGAGTCAGCTCACCGCTGAAGAAGTCGAAGTTGACTCCCGTCGTCAGCGGAATCAGACCGAGGATCGTCGTAATCGCGGTCAGTAGGACAGGGCGCAGGCGTGTTGTGCCCGCCGAAACGATGGCCTCGATCCGACCGAGGCCACGGGCGCGCTCTTGCATTACGAAGTCGAGAAGGACGATGGCGTTGTTGACTACGATACCGGCGAGAGAAATTACGCCGATGCCGGTCATGATGATCCCAAAAGGCTTGTGGGTCAGGATCAGTCCCCAGAAGACGCCGACCAGGCTGAGAATCACCGAGATGAGAATGGTCAGCGGCGTGATCAGCGAGTCGAACTCGGTGACAAGGATCAGCGCGATCAAGAGCAGCGCGATCACGAAGGCGCGTGAGAGGAAGGTGCGCGCTTCTTGTTCGTCCTCGTTCGATCCCGCGAACTCCCAGCGCACCCCTGCTGGCACGCCGAGGGACTCGATCTTTTCCGCAGACTGCGCGCGTAAGGCATCGTCGCGAAAACCCGCACCATGGTCTACATCAGCCTGGACGGTGATAACACGCTTGAGGTCAACGCGGCGGATCGCCGCCGGCCCCGCCGTGGCGACGAAGCGCGCCAAGCTGGCTAATGGGATCGCGCGTCCGTCCTCGTCGAGCACAGTCAGCTCTTCGAGCTCGTCCGCAGAGCGCCGGTCCCCCGGAGGCAGGCGGACGACGATCTCATACTCGTCCTCGCCGGTGCGGTACTTTGCGACTTCGGTGCCTGCGAGTGCCGTGCGCACGACCATCGCGATCTGGCGCGTATTTGTGTTCGCGCGCGCGGCTTGCTCGCGGTCGACCTCGACGCGAATTTCGGGGTAGCCGCGGTCGAAGTCATGATCGACGTTGTACAGCCCCGGGATCTCCTCCAGTGCGGCCAGACAGCGATCCGCGAAACGGGCGAGAGTTTCGTAGTCCTCGCCGATGAGCCGAATCGATACAGGCTTGCCCGTCGGCACGCCCTCCTGGGGTTTGTCCACCGTGATCCGTGCGCCGACGAGGCCGGCCACGAGTTGCTTGACCTCATCCAACGTCTTTGAAGAGTTCTGCGAACGCTGGCGGAACTTGAGTAGGTTGAGGGTGACTCGACTCTTGTTCGAAGACCGTGCTCCGCCGCCTTCTTGGAGGCCTCCGCCCGCGGAGCCAACGTTGGCAATTATGTTGTCGAGGTCGGGAATCTCATCGCAGGCGTCCTCTACCTGGGTGACGAGCTCGTCCTGGCCATCGAGGTTGGTCCCGGAAGGAAACTCCATATCGACCCAGATCGCCCGTGGATCCTGATCCGGGAAGAACTCGGTGCCGATGCCCCAGGCGCCGTAGGCGAACACTGTCAGCACGAGGATGAGCAGGGAGACGAAGAGAATGACAACGCGGTGATCTGTAATGCAGCGAGCACGGAAGAGCAGCCCGAAGGCCAGGAAGGTGGCCAGTGGTAGGACGAGCACGCTCCATTCCGGAAGGGCCCAGCTAGAGATCGTCGCGACGATCGGAAGTGCCAGGGCTACGAGTAAGAGGACGCCAGCAACGAGGAGCAGGACCCAGTTGCGCAGCAGATAGAGTGGAACGTTTTCCCCGGAGTCGAGACCCCAGCGCAGGAGACGCCGATAGGCTCGGAGCGCTGGGGTGTACTCGCCCTCCCTGGCAGCGGCGGAACGCTTGCTGATACCCCGCCTCAGGAGAGTCAGTGCGATGGCGGGGTTGAATACCAGCGCCACGAAGAGGCTCGCCGTCAGCCCGATGATCAGCGTGACCGGGAGGAACTTCATGAATTCGCCAACGATGCCGGGCCAGAAGAGCATCGGGCCGAAGGCGCAGAGGGTTGTCGCCGTCGAGGCGACAATGGGCATCGTGACCTCGGCCGTGCCGATCCGAGCGGCATCGAGAGGCGTATCGCCGAGCTCGCAGTGGCGGTAGATGTTCTCGACCGTGACGACGGCGTTGTCGACGAGCATGCCGAGCACGAGCACCATCGAAAAAAGCACGACCATGTTCAAGGTGTAACCCATTAGGGCCAGCACGATGAAGGAGATCAGCATCGAGAAAGGAATGGCTGCGGCGACGATCACCGCCGGGCGCCAGCCCATGGCGAGGAAGAGGACCACGAGCACCAGGAGCAACCCCGAAAGCACGTTGTTCTCCAGCTCGCGCACCATCAGGCGGATGTCTTCGGACATATCGCCGACGATGGCAATCTCGGCCGTAGGGGGTAGGGTCTCCTGCAAGCGCTCCGCCTCCGCCTTGACCCGATCAGCGACCTCGATGATGTTGGCGCCGGTGCGTTTCTCGACCGCGAGTGAGATGACTCGCCGGCGG
>CAYSMT010000306.1:0-4430 GCA_964432135.1 uncultured Acidobacteriota bacterium | reverse complement strand
ATCGCGTTCGCGATAGCACCAAGCACGGGCAACATCGAGCCTTCGCCGATCTCCTTCGCGCCGAAGGGCCCGCGGGGCTCGTAGCTCTCCACCGCAGCGGAATGCACCTTGGGCATCTCGGCGATCGTCGGCACGAGATAGTCATGAAGGTTCGGGTTGACGAACTGACCGTCCTCACCAACAACGGTGTCCTCCATCAAGGTCTCCCCGAGACCCATGATGATCGCGCCCTCGACCTGCCCGTGGAAGGTCACTGGGTTGACAACGGTGCCCGCATCGGAAAAGTCTGTGAAGCGCTCGACACGCACATAGCCCGTCTCGAGGTCGACACATACCTCGCACACCGCCGTTGAAAAGCTGTAGGCCGGCGAGGTTCCGACGGTGCTTCCCTTGAAGCCGCCCCCGAGTTTGGGCGGTGGTGTGTAGTGCCCGGTTCCGACGACGGGCCCGCCCTTGGCAAAGGCCAGACGACCAGCCTCGGCCCAGCTCATCCCGACGCTGGGGTAGTCTCGCAAGAAAACCCGACCACCCTCGGCGACGAGGCCTCCAGGATCGCAACCAAGCTGGATACCCGCCACCTCGAGGATCTGTCGCCGGACCTCGGCCGCGGCCATCTTAACGGCGTTACCCGCCATCAACGTGACGCGGCTCGAGTACGAACCCAAGTCGAGGGGCGAGAGCACCGTGTCACAGTCCACCAGCCAGACCTGATCGTAGGGAATGCCCAACTCCTCGGCAGCGATCTGTGTCAGAACCGTGTCAGAGCCCTGACCGATCTCTGCCGCAGCGATGTGCAGCGAGACCCCCGTCGCATCCTCATGGACGCGAATCACGGCGTTCGAATGGGGGAAATCGGAGCGATAGATCGGGTAACCGGCACCGGAAACAAAACCGCCACAGCCAACGCCGATGCCTCGGCCGGGGCCGAGCCGACCTTTCTTCTTCTTCCAACCGGAAGCCGCTTCCGCCTGTCGAAGGGTCTCGAGGAACTCGCAGGAAGAGATGTCGAGGGCGTTGACCGTCCGGGTGTTGGCCTCCATCGCGTTGCGTTTGCGGATCTCGATCGGATCGATGCCGAGCTGCTCAGCGATCATGTCCAGGAGCGACTCGAAAGCGAAGCGCGGATGGGGCACGCCGTGGCCGCGAAAGGCCCCGGAAGCTGGGAGATTGGTGTAGACCCGCACGCCCTTGTAGCGGTAGTTGGGGATCTTGTAGAGGGTCGGCACCATCGAGCCCGCGTAGTAAGCGGTGATCACCCCGAAGGAGGTGTAGGCACCGCCGTCGAGCACAATCTCGGAATCCACCGCGAGGATCTTGCCCTCTGCGTCGACAGCGATCTCAAGGTCCATGTATTGCTTGTGACGGCCCCGGAAGTGCCGGACCATCTCCTCGCGTGAGTACTCCATCTTCACCGGCCGTCCCGTCATCTTTGCGAGGATCACGGCACATAGATCGAGCGGCGTCGTCTCCGCCTTGACCCCGAAGCCACCACCTACGGCGGGGCGGATGATGCGGATCTTGCCCATCGGAATCTCAAGGGTGCGCGAGAGCATCTGATGCAGGTAGTGCGGCGTCTGAGTCGAGCTCCAGACCGTCAGCTTTTCACCGTGGTGCTCCCAGCGTGCGATCGCGGCATGGGGCTCGATCGGGCTCTGATAGCTTCGGTTACCGATGAAACGCTGGCGGCGACGCAGATGAGCCTTGGCCAGCGCCTCGTCGACGTCGCCGAAGTCCCACTCGACCTTGGTGTTCACATTGCCGGCGTAGCGCGCTTTCTCGGGATGAATCACCGGTGCGTCCGGCGCGAGAGCCGCGAAGGCGTCGGTCACCGCCGGCAGCTCTTCATAGACGACATCGATCAGCTCGAGGGCCCTCTCCGCCGTCGCCTCATCGAGGGCGGCGACAGCCGCGACCTCGTCGCCAACGTAACGCACGCGATCTTTGGCGAGGATCTGTTCGTCGTAGCGCGCCGGGCTGACGCCGTAGAAGTTGTCCGTCACCTCTTTTCCGCTGATGACCGCGAGCACACCGGGCAGCGCCCTCGCCTTGCTCAGGTCAAGGCTCTTAATGATGCCGTGCGCGATGGGACTACCGAGAATCTTGCCGTGGATCATCCCTGGCAGCTTGAGGTCTGCCGTGTACTTGGCGCGTCCTGTGACCTTGTCAGGCCCGTCATAGCGCGTGACACCATGGCTGACGACCTTGAGATCACGTGATTGATCCCGTTCGCTCTCGTCGATCGGCTCGGTATCGAGGCTGTGTTCTCGGAACGCCTCGCGGCCTTGGATCGCCTTGATGATCCGTGGATAGGTGCCACAGCGACAGAGATGTCCACCGAGCGCCTCCTTGATCTGCGCTTCGCTCGGCTCGGGCGTGCAATCAACGAGGGCCTTGGAAGACATCAACATGCCCGGCGTGCAGTAACCGCACTGTAAGGCCCCGTGCTTGACGAAGGCCTTTTGCAGCGGATGCAGAGCCCTGCCATCGGCAAGGCCCTCGACGGTCGTGACCTCCTGCCCATCGGCCTGGACGGCGAGCACGAGACAGGAGTTGACGGCCTCTCCGTCGAGCAGCACGGTGCACGCGCCGCAGTCGCCCATCTCGCAACCCTTCTTTGTGCCCGTCAGGTCGAGCTCTTCGCGCAGAAGGGATAGCAGCGTCGTGTTGGCCTTGACGCCCACCACGCGCTCCTCACCATTGACCCGCAAGCTGACCAGAATCTCGCCGCTCATCGCACTTGCTCCCAGGGATAGCCTTGTTCGCCGCGGGCCCGCGCGAGCGCGATATCAAGGGCGCGGCGCGCCATGACGGCGACGATCTCGCGCCGGTAGGCCTCGCTGCCGCGGATGTCGCTGATCGGCAGGGCCGCCGCCGCCGCATCCGCCGCCGCGGCGGCGAAGAGCTCCTCGCTCGCCACAGCCCCCTCGAGGCGCCTGCTGATCTCCTTCACGAGTAACGGGAGCGGAGCCACCGCCCCGAGCACGACCCGAGCCGAAGCGATGCGCTCGCCATCGAGATGCAAACAAGCGGCCACCGAGGCGACGCTAAGGGCGAGCCCGCCGCGAAGGGTGAAGCGCTGGTAGCTCGCGCCGGACGCGGGAGGCTGCTGTGCCACCCTGAGCTCGCGCAGGATCTCGCCAGGGCGCAAGGCACTCTGCCGGGGCCCAAGAAAGAACGCCTCCGCCGCGAGCTCGCGCTCCGCGGCATCGTCGACGAGGCGAACACGCAGCTCTCCAGCCAGCGCCATCGGAGGGCAGTCGGCACAAGGAACCGCGGCGCAGAAGTTGCCGCCGATCGTGCCCTGGTTGCGAATTTGCGCCGCCCCGAGCATGCCGGCCGCCTCGGCGAGTCCCGGAAAGAACGCGCGTAGCTCGCTGGAGGCCGCGACCTGAGCGTGGGTCGCCAGGGCACCGATGCAGAGCACATCGCCTTCGCGCCGAATGCCGCGCAGCTCGGCGAGCGCACCGAGCGAAATGACGTGACGCGCCTGACGGCGCCCCCGCTTGAGGTCAGTGATGAGATCCGTCCCGCCCGCGATGAAGAGCGCCTGTTCCCCAAGCTCCTTGGAAAGAACACTGGCCTCAACCAGACTCCCGGGACGGTGAAAGACAAACTCATCCATGCGCATCGCTCGGCCACCTGCTTTCCGTAGGTTTCGAAGCGCAGCGGAAGAGCTGAGCTTTCGAACGAACGTTCGAAAGGATAACGCATCGCGGAGGGGGCGATCAAGACCCCGAAAAGCTCCTGCCGTTTTTTGGTGCGATACTCCTTTCTTCCCCCTGGAGGGCCTTTCCCCATGCTCAAGACCAACCGTTCACAGCTCCTCCACGGCGGCACCGCCGCCCTCGTCCTGGCCTTGCTCCTCGCCGACTGCACCCCCCCATCCCCCCCTGGAGAGCACCCGGCCCTCACACGCCTCGAGTTCAACCGCCTCGCTATTGAGGCCAACTTGCCCCTGTATTGGGTTGCCGACGCCAACGAAAACCAGGCGGTCGACCCGGAGGAGGTCGCGGGTCTACTCTTCTACCCGCAGCCTGGCCTATGGACAAAGGAGGGCCGTTTCACAGAGGCCTTCGAGAAGGCCTACGCTAAGCTTGTCCGCCTCGCGGAGATGCCTGAAGCGAAAGGTCTCTCTCTCGAAGAGGCCGAGCGACGACGCCTCGTGCGTGCCGATCTCGACCACGGCATCCCAACCCTCGTTGCGAGCGACCTGACCAAGCTTCCCGCGGATCATCGCGCCTTCGCGGCCCACATTTTCGAGGCCGCAGAGCAGATTGACCGCATCTACGCGCGCGCCTGTGGCGCTGAGGCGCTCGCTCCGAAGGTCGGCGATGACGCGGCGAGCCAGAGCCTGTTCCGACGTAATTGGGGCCCGCGTTGTCTGGCCCCACGCACCAAGGACAACCCTGCCTGCTCGGCGATTCCAGGCG
>CAYSMT010000305.1:0-4440 GCA_964432135.1 uncultured Acidobacteriota bacterium | reverse complement strand
TCCAGGGCAGCGAGAGAGCGAGAATCACACCGGTCACGGCCGCCGAGCCGTCGCCGAGAGTGGATGTCCGCCCGCGCCAAGCGGTGAACGCGGCCTCGGCAGCGAGGCAGGAGATGACGCAAATGCCGATCTGAGTCACCGCGTACCAACCGAAGACCCAGACCGACACGGCGATCACAGGCAGCAGCGCGGTGAGGACGTCAAACATCATCCGGCGGGTCGTGAAGGCCGACTGATTGAGGTGGGGCGAGGGTGCGACGACCAGCGCGGGGGGCGCGCCGATTTCGACCGCATCGTTTCCGTTGACTTGGCTCATCTCAGCTTCGAGCCTCCATGGTCTTGCGTCCTCCGGACCTGGTGGCCCGGGGTCGAGCCTTCAGTTTCGTGGCGCCGTGGCTTTGCCGGTACGGATGAGCTGGACGAGAGGAATGCCCGCGGGGCAGGCGTAGGCGCAGCAGCCACACTCCATGCAGGCCATCATGTGGTAGCGCTTGGCCAGATCCCAGTGACGCGCTCGTGTCGCCAGGGCGATGCGCGTTGGAACGAGGTGGAGTGGGCAAGCATCGACGCAGCGCCCGCAGCGCACGCAGGAGGTTTCCTCGCGCTCGCGCAGCTCGGAATGCGTCAGCACAACAATGCCGCTCGTGCCCTTGGTGATCGGTGTCGTTAAGTCGCCGAGGGCAAAGCCCATCATCGGCCCACCGGCGATGACGCGTGCGGCGTCCTCGGTGAAACCGCCCGCATGATCGATCAGCGCCTGGTAGGTTGCGCCGATCGGAGCAAGGATATTGCGCGGGGTCTTGATGCCACGTCCCGTCACGCTGACGACACGGTGGGTCAGGGCTTTGCCGCGAAGCACCGCTCGGGCGACGGCCGTAACCGTGCCGACGTTCATCACGACGACGCCCACGTCGAGAGGGAGGCCGCCCGTCGGCACGATGCGTCCGAGGGCCGCTGGAATGAGCTGTTTCTCTCCGCCCATCGGATACTTGGTCTTGACGGGCTGAACCTCGATCGGCGTGCCCTCGGCGGCGCGTTGCGCGGCGGCGATGGCCTCGGGCTTGTTATTTTCGATGCCGATGATCATCCGCTGGGCGCCGATGGCGTGCCCTGCGAGGAGTATTCCGGTGATCATGGCTTCCGGGGCCTCGATCATCAGTCGATTATCGGCGTTGAGGTAGGGTTCGCATTCGCAGCCGTTGATCAGCAGGGTGTCGATTGGCTTGTCGGGATTTCGCGCGAGCTTGACGTGGGTCGGAAAGGCCGCGCCACCAAGCCCGACGATGCCGGCGTCCCGTGTAGCTTGGCGGATCTCGTCGGGAGTGTAGCGTTCGAGGCCTTCAGTGGGCCATGCACCTCCGAAGATGTCGTCCCACAGCGCTTGGCCCTCAAGCTGCTCGCCTTCCGCTTTGACAGGCACCGCCGCGACATGACGGCCGTTGGGAAGGGTCACCGAGCAAGCCTTGGCTGTCTTGCCCGCGATGGGACTATGGACCGGCGCCGAGATGAAGGCTTCGGTCTTGCCGACGATCGCGCCAATTTCGATCAGCGTGCGGGGTTTGTCCGCTGCCTTGCAGGGAGCTCCCGTGTGCTGGAGCAGGGGCAGCTTGACCTCCTTGGGGGAGGGCAGGACCTCGATCTTTGCCGTGGAAGAGAGCTCCTTGGCTTCCGGCGGATGGATGCCTCGCGGGAAGCTTCCTGTTCCCTTGCTGGGCAATTCAATGGCGCTCATCAATGTTCTCCCGGGGAGCGATGATGCGGGTTAATCCGCGAGCGGCGAGGGCGCCGGCGGCGAGCCCGGTGATGGCTCCGAGAGTCTGGATAGCCGGGGTTGTTCCCATCGCGGCACCGGCGACGGCGAGGGCGAGGGGAAGAAGGAAGACAGCGAGCGAGGCCAGGCTCATCCGGCCCGCGGAAAGGGGCTTGTGCGCCGGCTCGAAGGAGGTTCCGGACCCGCAGCTACTGCAGGCTCCCGAGCCGCAACCAGGGGTCGGTGTCGCCGCGGATCCACGTGGCGCAGGAATGTTCCCGATGTGGTGCAAGCCCATCTCTTCGTTCCTGTCCTGCGATGTTGAGGGGATGATCAGACAGTCTAATGTTCCGGCTGCCTTGCCACTGGCGGCTAATTATATGGCTAGTTAGCTGGGGGCTCAAGAGAAAAGGCCCTCCGGGCGGACGGCGAAAACCTTCCGTTCGATCGATGCCAAAGTCAGCCGATCGGGATTGGCAGATCCGGGCCCGTGGAAGGGAGTTGAATCGGGCTCTAGATTTAACTCCGCTATGACGACGCCTCTCATGAGTATCGCTATCGGAGGTATCGCGGACGCCAACCGGCGCCTCGATGAGTCGGCTCGCCGGGTTGCGCGGGGCTCGGCCGATCAGGCGCGCGAGGCCGTCGAGCAAATCACCTCCCTGCACGAGGTGGAGGCCAACGTGCGCGTCCTACGCGTCGCGGATGAGATGGTCGGGACGGTTCTCGACCTGTTTGGCTGAACGGTTCCTGCAGGGAAGACTGCGCTGATGTTTCGGGGGAGGGCAGATGAAAGCGGGACACAGCGTATCGAGTGCGTCGAGGTAGGCGCTTGTGGCCTCGCAGATGTCGATAAGCCGCTGGACAGGCCGGTGTGGGGGCTGCCGCTGGCCTCAGGTCTTTCGCGCGGGATGGTAGGCGTCCTCACGTAGCGTCAAGACATCGCAACCATCTCCAGTGACGAGCACCGTGTGCTCGGCTTGAGCGCTCAGGCGGCGGTCGGCCGTGACAGCGGTCCATCCGTCCGTGAGCACTTCGCAGTGTCCTGTGCCCTGATTGATCATCGGCTCGATGGTGAAGGCCACGCCGGGTGTCATTTCCGGCCCCGTTCCACGCCGTCCCACGTGGGATACCTGGGGCGCTTGGTGGAATTTACGTCCGATGCCGTGCCCACAGAACTGCGTTACGATGCCGAAGCCGTGCTCGCCACCCGCGAAGGTGGCGATGGCGTCGCCGATATCCCCGATGTGCTTATGCGGCGCTACCTCGGCGATGCCGCGCCAGAGGCTTTCCCGAGTGACCTGTACGAGCTTGCGGGTTTCTTCGCTAACCTCGCCCACGAAGAACATGTCGGAACAGTCGCCGTGGAATCCGTCGAGCAGGGTTGTTACGTCGATATTGATGATGTCGCCATTCTCGAGACGGCGTGGTCCCGGGATGCCATGACAAACGACCTCGTTGATTGATGTGCAAACGGACTTCGGGAAGCCCTTGTAGTTCAACGGTGAGGGGTGCGCGCCGTGCTCGACGATGTAGTCGTGGCAAAGGCGGTTGATCTCGTCGGTGCTGATTCCTGGTTCAATTCGGGGTGCGATGAAGCTCAACACGGACGCTGCGAGGCGGCAGCTCGCGCGGAGCTTGTCGATTTCACCGGCTCGCAGAGTGGGTAGCGTCACCTTATCCCTCTTGTACTTTGCCATGACGGCCAAAGATAGTGCGGTGGGTGGAGGCGGCCGTCAAGCCCATGGCGCATCGCTCCTATACGCGTCGCGAAGCATGGCGTCGTCGCGGCGCGCGAGGTGCTCAGGGAAAATGAGGGATAATGCCCCCATGATCGAGAAGCTGGGTCCGGCGCCCCTCTCGCCGGAGTTGTTTGACTTCGACGATGGGCTCGTTTGGGTGACGCACTGCGCCGAAGGGCCCGTTCCTCGGGCGGCGGCCGACGCGCTGCGCGCCTTTCTTCCTCGCGAGACCAAGCCCTGGACAATGCGGTGGAAGGAGGACTTCCTCGGCTTACCTGCGCGAACGAAGGAGCAGGCTGCGCGTTTGTTCGGAGCTGATCCGAGCGACCTGAGTCTCGTTGCAACGACCTCGGCGGGCCTGACCGCTATTGCCCAGGGAATGCGCTGGCACGCCGGTGACGAAGTTCTCGCGCCGCTGGGCGAGTTCCCTGCCAACTCCTGGCCCTGGAAAGCCCTCGTGGCACGAGGGGTCACATTGCGCGAAGTGACGCTTTGGAATGGTCAACTTGCTGGCGCGAGAGCCTGGCAGACCCTCCCTCCGACCCTCGAGGTGCAACCCGAGCGCCGCTTGCTTGAAGCGCTCTCTCCGGCGACGCGGATCCTTGCTGTCTCCTGGGTGCGTTTCCAGGACGGACTGCGCCTTGATCTCGGCCTGCTCGCCCGGGGTTGCGCGGAGCGAGGTGTTCATCTCGTCGTTGACGGGATCCAGGGTGCCGGCACCCTTCCTGTGGATCTCACCGGTGTTGCGGCATTGTGCTGCGGCGGGCACAAGGGCTTGCTGGCTCCCCAGGGCCTCGGACTGCTCTGGAGTGACGGGGCCTTTCGCGCGGAGCTCGAAGCGACGGGGGGCTGGCTTTCCGTCGAGCAAGCGACAGATTTTCAGCGACCCTGCACCGATCTCGATCGGCAATGGCTCAGTGATGGCTGCCGCTTCGAACAGGGTGTTCC
>CAYSMT010000304.1:0-4449 GCA_964432135.1 uncultured Acidobacteriota bacterium | reverse complement strand
ACGGGGGGAGAGGAAGACGCCGACGAAAAACCCGTCCCGGATGCGGGAGGAGAGGAGGGATCCCTAAGGTCGCCACGGGGTTGCGGGAAGGCCCGCACCGTTGAGGGCTCACTTCACAAGCTGCACGTGAACTCGATCCGCGCTAGGGTAAATGCATGTGTGCGCATCGTCCCACAGCGGCCTTGAGTGCCGCGCATCCTGTCATCATTTGGATCCGCTCCGAGCTACTGCCGCGTCTCGTCGAGCAGTTTTCCCCGACCCGTGTCGTCGTTTTCGACCCTCCGGATCATGCCGCTCGCGTGGGTGATTTTGCGCCGGGGTTGTTGATCGTTAGCACGCGTTTCGAGGGTGTGCCGATGCCGGAACGGCTGGAAGTCTTACGACGGCTGCTTTCTGCTTCGGGGCCGGTGCGTCCTCTGTGCTTGACTCCCGAAGAGTTCTTGCTAGCCGGTTCTGTTCCTGGACCGGTGCTTGCGGCCGCCCGGACTGGCCTGCAAATCCTCCCCCAGTGAGTGTTCGTCTCGAGCGTGGGGCGAGGGGTGCTCGGCTCATCGAGAAGGACTGCGTCCTGAGCGAGATCCTTTCCCATCCGGGACCGACAAACTGCCTGTTCGATGTTCTCGCCCTATGCGTGGCGACTCTTGCCCCGGGACCCCGCGTGCTCGTGTTGGGTTTCGCGGGGGGCGGTATCGTCGCTCCGCTCCGCGCGGCGGGTTGGGAAGAGCCTCTGATCGGCGTGGATCGCGAGCTGTCCGGGTTGCGGATCTTTCGTGAGCTCTGTGGGAGTTGGGCGGGTGATGTCCACGTCGAGCGCGCCGATGCCGCAGACTACCTACGGGGTCAGAGTGAGCGCAGCTACGACCTGATCTTCGAGGATCTCTCGGTCGCGCGTGGAGAGGAGATCAGCAAACCCGCATTGAGCTTGGAGCTTCTCCCGCGACTCATCCGCTCGCGCCTAAAACCGGGGGGCGTCGCGTTGACGAATGTTTTGCCGGTACCCGGCTGGCGTTTTTCGCAGCTCTTCACGGTGCTTGCCCAGCCCTATCCGCGCGCCGTCATCGTGAGATTCGATGAATGGGAGAATCGTCTCTTGATGGCAGGCCGTCGCCTCGCATCAGCCGCTGAGATCTCTCGGCGCCTAAAGGCGGGCTTGCGCCAACTGGGATCGAATCAGGGCGCGCGATTGCGGTTGCGGACCTTTCGCGGCTGAACGCGGCGTCGGCGCTAGGAGTACGCGCGTAGGCGATCGTTGAGGTCCGAGCCGACGCGCTCGGCAAGGGCTGCAAAGGTGCTCTCATCAAGGCCGAGACGCGCACCGCAGGCCTCTTCGAAGCGTCCGTCCATGTCGGAGGCTGAATCGAGCACGCAGTGGGCAACGAGATTCGCGGCCCAAACGACGTCGCAGATCGTCGCGCCTCCCGCATCAGGGTCGTGGTGGTACTGGATGCCCTTTACGATGGCCTCCGGGAGATTCCAGCGCTGCGCGATCAACCCGCCGAGCTCGCCGTGGTGGATGCCCAGAACCTCGATCTCGGCCTCGATGCGGGTCAAGCCGCCATCAGTTCGCGCCCGCCCGATGAGCTCGAGCTCATGCTGACGCAGGTGGCGGCAGATCAGAAGCTTGCCGAGATCGTGGAGCAGTGCGGCTGTAAAAGCCTCGGGAGGAACAGGCACACCGCAGGTGGCGGCGACATCCTCTGCGGCGAGTGCCGCAGCGACGGAGTGAACCCAGAGTTCTCCTTCGGACAAGCCATACTCTGGAACGGAGCGATCGAGACGGCTGTGCACCGAAGCGGCCATGGCGAGTGAGAGCGCTGATCCGGCCCCGAGACGAATCACCGCCTCACGTACGCTGGCGATCGAGTGGCTTGCTCCGAATGCGGCCGAGTTTGCAAGACGCAGAAGCGAACTGGTCAGTCCGACATCGAGGCTGATGATCTCCTCGACTTGCTGGTGGGACCAGTCCTCCTTTGAGATCAATGCGGCGAGGCGCACAACGGTCGCGGGTAGTGCCTCGAGGGCCTGAATCTCGCTGGTCAGCACTTTGAGGTCAATCATCCGCCACTCCCCAGGGGCGTTGCCATGGCGACACCTGTGGGGAACATATGGCTGACTCGCGATATCGCGCAAGTTCCGTATCGCAGCGGTTTGTGTTGTTTCGACTGGCCGGCGGGATTGACGTGAATTCATTTTCGAGCCCTGGTGGGCGGTCTGGCTTGACTTTGATCGCGTTGGTCTTTCGTTTTACAGGCCAGCGCAGACCGAGAGCCCCTCCCGCAGGCCGTGTCCCGTCAAGACAACGACGATCTCTCCCGCACCTTCGAGCGCCTGTTGTGAAGATTCGTCGAGTACGAAGGCGAGCCCCAGCGCGGCGGAGGGTTCCACGGCGAGGCCCGCCAGCCAGAGGCCGCGCAAGGCACGGTCAAGCGCGAGCTCATCGCTGACGACGATGGCTCCGCCGCTGCTCCGCGCGGCTGCGAGAGCTTGCTCGCCCCAGCGCGGCATGGTCACGAGCAGGTTATCCGCGAGGGCGCGTGTTGGGGCAGGTGCTGCCGGGTGCACTGTCGTTCCCTCGAACCAGGCTCTGGCGATGGGACAGCAGACTTCGGGCTGGACTCCGATGAGCACGGGAGAGGCTCCTACGCCCGCCGCGGCGGCGGCTGCGAAACCCTCGCGGAGCCCGGCGAGAAGCCGGCCGTCTCCTACGGGAGCGACGACAACGCCGGGCATCGTGCCGAGGCGCTCGATGATGCACAGAGCCATGCTCGCGGCGCCAAGTAGAAAGAACGGGTCAGCGTGGACCTCGGGCCCGTGTGCGTCCTTGGCGGCTCGCCGTGCCGCCTTCTCGCAGGCGGAGAAAGGTCCGACGATCTCGAGCACACGCGCTTGATGGCGTCGAACGAGGACCTTGCGAGCGTCTCGGGTTGCCGCGGGCAGATACGCCGTCAGATGCACGCCCGCAGGCTGGGCCATGCGGGCGAGCGAGAGCGCCGAATTGCCTCGAGAAACGTGGATGCAGCTTCTGTGCTCTGCCTCGCGCAGAGCACAGGCGAAGAGGGCGGCGCCGCGATCCGTCCATGCTCCCGACGGTTCAAGGTCTTCTCGCAGCAGCCAGCAGCGCCGATCGCCTCTGGGCAGGTCATAAGGTTCGAGGGGCACCGCGCCGACTTCAGTGCCGATAAGGCGGTGTGGTAAGGGAAAGGGAAAGGCCGGTGCGTGCCCCCACAGACCGACCCCCGGGGAAGCCTCGCGCGGATCGAAGGGCCTGAGCTCGGGAAGACGACGCGTCGGGCGCGCGTCGAGCCACGCTGTGACCGAGACGCGGGACTCATGCTCCATCAAGGCGTCTCAAGCGCGCCGACGAGCTCGTTGACATCGCGCACTCCCCGCGCGATACACCATTGCTCCAACTCGTCGGCGATCCGTCCCGCGACGCCCGGATCGTTGTAGCTCGCTGTGCCAATTTGAACCGCTCGCGCACCAACGAGCAGAAACTCGACGACATCCCGCGCGCAGGTGATGCCTCCGATGCCGACCAGTGGCAGCTTGACGGCATGATGGACTTGATCAACTGCGGCGATGGCGAGGGGGCGGATCGCCGGGCCGGAAAGGCCCCCGATGCGGTTGCTCAGCACGGGGCGGCGTGACTCGATATCAACAACCATGCCGACGTATGTGTTGACCAGCGAGAGCGCATCGGCGCCGCCGGCCTCCGCCGCGCGGGCCATGTCGGCAATCTCGGTGACATTCGGAGTCAGCTTGACCCACAACGGCCGTTGTGTGACGTCTCGAACGGCGCGGGTGACCTCCTCGATGGCACGAGGAGACTTGCCGATGAGCACACCACCCGCCTTGACATTCGGGCAAGAAAGATTGAGCTCAATCCCGTTGATACCGCTCTCTTGCTCGAGCGCATCCGCAACGGCCACGTAGTCGGCGACACCATGACCGTAGATGTTGACCAGCAGGGCCGTATCTCGCTCGCGCAGCCTCGGCAGCTTTTCTTCGATGAAACGCGCGACGCCGATGTTCTGCAAGCCAATCGCGTTGAGCATTCCCGACGGTGTTTGGACGAGGCGAGGGGGAGGGTTGCCCGCCCGAGGATCCCGAGAGATCCCTTTGACTACGATGCCGCCGAGTCGTTGGAGATCGAGGAAGGGCTCGTACTCGAGCCCGTAGCCGAAGGTGCCGCTCGCTGTCATGATCGGGTTGCGCAGCGTGAGCCCCCCTCCGAGGCTGACCTTGGTTCGCACTTCCTGCGGGGGCTTCACAAGACGATCTCCCGGGCATCAAAGACGGGGCCCTCGGTGCACACGCGCAGGTAGGTATCGAAGGCATTCCTCGGATGCCGCTTGGGAACAACACATCCGAGGCAGACGCCGAAGCCACAAGCCATCGTTTCTTCGAGCCCAACCTGACAGGGAAGATCATGCTGCGCGCACAGCTCGG
>CAYSMT010000303.1:1131-4450 GCA_964432135.1 uncultured Acidobacteriota bacterium | reverse complement strand
CCCGACGAGGCTACACCAACGATGCCTCGCTCGAGCTGGCACGCACGCTCAGCCACGAGCTCGGCCTCGATCCCGTCGTTATCAATATCCCTGATCGTAGCCAGCTCCTCGATGCCCTCGAACGCGGCAGCGGCGACCTCGTGCTCGCTCGCCTGACGGTGACGCCGGCACGCCGAGAACGTGTGGCCTTCTCAACGCCAATCGACCACGTGCGGGAGATGCTCGTCACCCGCGCCGATGCACCGCCCCTGACCAGCGTGCGGGATATGGCTGGGATGCGCGTTGCCGTGAGACGCTCCTCCTCCTTCTACGAAACTCTTCGCGCGCTGCGCGAGGAGATCCCCTTCGAGATCGTCATCGCCCCAGAAACCCAGGACACCGAAGACCTCGTCTATGGCGTGGCCATGCGCGACTATGACGCGACGGTGGCGGACGAGGATCTCCTCGAGGCCGTGCTGAACTATCGCGACGACGTGAGGGGTGCGCTGCCCCTGACTTCCCCGCGCCCGATCGCCTGGGCATTGCGTAAGAACCGGCCGGAGCTCAAGGCGGCCGTTGATGGCTTCTTGCAGCAGACGACCTTGACTTCGGAGCTGCGAGGACGCCTCTACGGCGACCTCGACAAGATCCGCAAACGCCGCGTGCTGCGTGTGCTCACACGCAATAACGCCGCCTCGTACTTTCTCTACCGCGGCGACGAGCGCGGCTTCGAGTTCGAACTCGCCCAGGCCTTCGCCCGGCGTCTCGGTTGCCGTCTCCAGGTCGTGCTTCCGCCGAGCGGCGACCTGCTCATCCCGTGGTTGCTCGAAGGACGCGGGGACCTGATCGCCGCTTCGATGACAATCAGGCCGAGCCGAAAGGAGTGGGTGGCCTTCTCGCACCCCTACCTCGAGCCAAAGGAGGTCATCGTCGTCCGCTCAGACGACGAGACGATCCACGGCCCCGAGGATCTGCGCGCGCGCACGATCCATCTGCGACGCGCCAGCTCCTACTTCGAAACCCTCAGCGCCCTCGCGCCCGTCTGGGGCTTCAAGATGGCCATCGTTCCTCCAGAGATCGAGACCGAGGAGCTCATTGCGGGCGTGGCCGACGGCCGTTATGAGATCACCGTGGCGGACTCCCACATTCTGGCGATTGAGCTGAGCTATCGGCAGGGGGTCCGCGAGGCCTTCGCGCTCGGTCCGCCGGGAGGTATCGGATGGGCCTTGCGCCGGGAAGACAGCGCCCTACTCGCAGCAGCGAACGACTTCCTTGACCGAGAGCATCGGAGCACTTTCTTCAATGTGCTCTCGAAGAAGTATTTCCGCGACGAGGGGCATATCCGACGCATCGTCGCGGAACGTGACAAGACCCGCGGCCGCCTTAGCCCCTTCGATCCCCTCTTCCGACGTTTCGGACGGATGCACGACCTCGACTGGCGCCTCCTGGCGGCGCAAGCCTATCAGGAGTCGGCCTTTCAGACACAGGCCCTGAGCCCCGCGGGAGCCATTGGCTTGATGCAGGTCATGCCTCGTACGGCTCGAGAGCTGGGCGTCGAAGGCGATCTCCACGACCCGGAGCGCAACATCAAGGCCGGCAGCGCTTACTTGCGCAAGCTGATCGGGCAGTTCGAGCCCGAGCTGCCTTTCAGTGAACGGCTGCGCTTCGCACTAGCCTCCTACAACGCCGGAAGAGGGCACATCCTCGACGGGCGGCGTCTGGCTCGCGAGAAGGGGCTCGACCCAGATAAATGGTTCGGCAACGTCGCGGAGGTTTTGCCGCTGCTCAGCCGGCGCGAATACGCCGCTCGCGCCCGCTTTGGTTACTGTCGCTGCCGGCATTCCACCGCTTACGTACGAGACATCAATGAGCGCTACGCGATTTACGCCCACAGCTTTGACGAGATCGTCGATGCCGGGGGCGGAGCGGGAAGCGCGGTCAGCTCTCCCTGACGCCGAGCCAACGCAGGATGGCCATCATCGGACACCAGTCCGTGAAGGCGGACTGGAAGAGATTCAAGCCCACGAAGGCGGTAAAGAAGTAGAAGTAGGGGTGCACCCCATACCCGAGCGCGACCGAGAGCATGATGAAGAACCCGGCGATCAGGCGAAGCCAACGGCTGACGGTCATCGGCGTCTTCCTCCTCCCGTAGGGCGCGTCGCGGAATACGCGCATCGTAATCCACGGGTACGCAAAGTAGGGATGCGCCGCGCAGGGATCGGTTACACAAAACACTCCCGAAGAAGAATGACCAACCGGGGGCCCGCGCCGCAGAATGAAACCCGCTCCTGAACTCATAAGTAAGCGACCATCCCCACCGATCCGGCCGTCTGATCGGTGGGGGTGGCCGTTTTCTTGTGATCTAGGGTTTGCCTGTCTCGTCACAAAAGGTGCGGTAAGCCTGGCAGACCTGCTCGCGTAGACCCTCGGGCATCTTGCGGGCGGGCTCGGCATGCAACAGATCGACGGTGCTCTTGAGCGAGGCGAGGAAGCGCTGGCAGGGCTCACAGTCGTCCATGTGCCCCTCGAGCTGCGTACAGATGGTCACATCGAGCTCGCCGTCGAGATACTCCGAGAGCCGCGCAAAGATCTCCTCACAGCTCAGCCTGGCTTTCTCATGGCGGCAGCTCATGCTTGGGCCCCTCCGCGCCCGAGGCCATGGGTGAGACGCTCACGCACCATCAACCGCGCCCGATGCAGGCGCATCTTGACCGCAGCCTCTTTGAGCTCGAGAGCTTCGGCGACCTCGCGGGTCGACAAGTGTTCGAGATCACGCATCACGAGAACGGAGCGGTAGTTGTGAGGAAGCTCCTCGATGGCCTGCAAGAGCAGCTTGCGCATCTCGAGGCGATCGAACTCTTCGTCGGGCAGGCGGCCCGGGTCAGGGATCTCCACCGGAGGCCCCTCGCCGCTGCGCGGCATGAGCTCCTCGAGGGAAAGCTCCCGCGCAGGCTCGTACTTGCCCTTGCGACGCTTCATCAGGCAGGCATTGGAGGCAACGCGGTAAAGCCAGCTCTTGAGTGCTTCCGGATGCTCGAGCTGTTGAAGCTTGCGATAAGCCTGGAGCATCGTCTCCTGGAAGACGTCTTTGGCATCCTCCTGCTCACCGCACATGCGCACTCCGAAGCCGTAGATCCGCTCCCCAAAGCGGTCGACAAAGGCATCGAAGGCGCCGGGCTCGTCGTTGCGAATGCCTTCGAGTAGCTCGCGGTCACTCGGTGCTTGCATCATGTGCTCTCCTCGCCCCCGTGCCGCATTGCGGGCGCTAGAACTAGCTTGCCACGATGTTCATCAGTCGGCCCGGAATGAAGATGATCTTGCGAATCGTCTTGCCTTCGAG
>CAYSMT010000303.1:0-1121 GCA_964432135.1 uncultured Acidobacteriota bacterium | reverse complement strand
GGCGGTGGTGACGCGCACCGGCACGGCACACGGCGGGCGATGGCGGCATCGGCCAAGGCCGCCTCCCGCACGGTGTCCTCGTCCGCATCCGGCGCCACACGAACCCGGCCACGCATCTTGCCCATGACCTGCACAGCCACTTCGACCTCATGTTCGACGAGACAGGCCTCGTCATAGCCCGGCCATGGAGCCGCGCTCAGCGATGTGCTGTGGCCGAGGCGTTCCCAAAGCTCCTCGGCGATATGGGGCGCGAGCGGCGCGAGCATGAGCACAAAGGGCTCGGCAACTTCGCGCGGGAGAGTCGTCAACGGAACGAGTGCGTTGTTTAGCTCAATGAGGCGAGCGATGGCCGTGTTGAAGGCCAACTGCTCCATGTCTTCGCTCACCCGCTTGATCGTACGGTGCAACAAGTGGCGCAGCGCTTCGCTCGCGGGCTCGTCCCGGACGAGCTGCGCGCCGCCCTCGGGGTCGACGAAGTTGCGCCATACCCGCTGCAAGAAGCGGCTGATGCCGACGATATCGTGAGTTATCCAGGGCTTCGAGGTCTCGAGCGGACCCATGTACATCTCGTACAAGCGCAGCGTATCGCAGCCGTAGTGCACGAACATCTCGTCGGGAGCGACGGCGTTTTTGAGCGACTTGCCCATCTTGCCGTAGCTGCGCGTGACCTCGGCACCCTCGTAGTAGTACTTGCCCTCGCGCTCTTCGACCTGCTCCGCCGGAACATAGACGCCCCGACTGTCCTGGTAGGCATAGGCCTGGATGTATCCCTGATTGAACAAACGACGGAAGGGCTCGTTGGTCGAGACGTGGCCGAGATCATAGAGCACCTTGTGCCAGAAGCGCGCATAGAGCAGGTGCAGCACAGCATGCTCGACCCCACCGACGTAGAGGTCGACGCCACCGCCCGCCATCCAGTAGCGCTCCTTGTCCGCATCAACGAAGCGCTGCGTATTCTCGGGGTCGATGAAGCGCAGGTAGTACCAGCACGAGCCGGCCCATTGGGGCATCGTGTTCAGCTCGCGCTCGTAGCGCACCCCGTCGATCTCGACGATGCGCCACGCCTCAGGCGCACGCCCGAGCGAGGGCCGCGGTGGTGCCTGCGGGTCATCGCTCGCGCA
>CAYSMT010000302.1:0-4474 GCA_964432135.1 uncultured Acidobacteriota bacterium | reverse complement strand
GGCGTGAAGGTCGTGTGAACCCCGCCCGAGTTCGCGCATTGCTCGCGCAACTCTGAATCGGTCCGCGAGACGTGCTCATCACCACCTACGCGAAGGTCAACGACAGCGCAGGCGATGAAGCAAGACGAGGAAAAAAACGACGCCCGCTAGAGATGTAACGACACCCACAGGGATCTCCGAGCCTCGGGAAAGCCAGCGGGCGAGGAGATCACAAAGCACGAGGAAAGAGGCCCCGAACAGGGCTGCTGCAGGCAGTAGACGGCGCGCGGAGGCCCCGGCCAGCGCACGTACGAGGTGCGGCACCATCAATCCCACAAAGCCGATCGGACCAACGACACTGACCGCGCCTCCCGCCGCGAGCGCCACGAGAACCATGATCAAGGCACGGGCGCGGAGGATATCGACGCCGATACCCAACGCGTGCTCCTCCCCCAGCGTGAGCGCATCGACGAGACGCGCACAAATGATCAACCCGAACACGCCGACGAGCACGGGGCCGAGGGCGAAGCGCACATGCTCCCAGCTACGATTGTCGGCCGAGCCAAGCAACCAGGCGAAGATCTCGTGGACGCGATGCTTGGCCGTCGCGAGCAACAGCAGGGACACGATAGCTGAGAACAATCCCGAAATCGCGACCCCGGTGAGAATCAGCGTTCCTGTCGTTGGCTTTCCCGCGGCGTGAGCCACGGTGTAGACCAGCAGCAGCGCTCCCAGAGCGGCCAGAAAGGAGAAGGCGGGGACAGACCAGCTCCAAGCGAGGTAGGCCCCGCTGGTGTAGGCCAATACAGCCCCGAGTGACGCACCAGAAGAAACGCCAAGCAAGCCTGGCGCCGCGAGGGGATTGTGCAGCGCCGCCTGAAGAGACGCACCGGTCACGGCGAGCGCCGCGCCGGCTAATGCGAGCAGTAGCACACGTGGCAGCCGGAGTTCGAAGACGAGAATGTTTACGATTTCCCGGCTTTCGCCGCGCCCCAGAAGCGCGCGCAGCACCTCTCCCGCGCCGACACCGGGCGCACTTCCCCACAGAAGCCCGCCGAGCAATGATGTCATGAGGACGAGGACGAGACAGGGCCAAAGAGTCCATCCGAGGCGCCGCGTCACGGCGCCAAGCCCTCAAAAGCTCTCAAGCGGCGAGCGAGCTCCAACGCGCCGTCGGCCAGGAAGGGCGTAACCGTTGTCAACAAGTGCGGAGAGAGAATGATGATCCTTCCCTGACGTGCGGCACGTGTTTTTGCGAGGAGCGGGTAGGCGCGCAACAGCTTCTGGAGGCTTTCACCCTCATCAAAGCCGAGCAGCAATACGTCGGGATCAAGCGCGATGATGCGCTCCATGGCAACTTTGCTGTAGCCGTGCACGCCGATCTCGGCGGCCGCGTTGAGAGCACCAGCGCGGCAGATCAGCTCATCGATCGTCGTCCCTTGACCGGCCACAATGGCATGGGAGAAGGAAAGGACGCGCAAGCGCGCGCTCCCTTCCGGGCGCGCAGCAAGTCCGGCGAGCTCCTTGAGCTTGTTATCGAGCTCTGCGGCGAGACGTACCGCCCTTTCCCGCCCCCCGAAGGCCTCGCCCAGGCGCAGGAGCTCACCGCGGATCTCATCAAAGCTCGTTGCGTTCGCCAGGACGAGCGCGCGAACGCCGGAGCGCTTCAATGCGGCCAGGAAATCCTGGCTGTTCCAGGGAGCAACGAGCATAAGATCCGGGTCACGCACGATGAGCTTCTCGAGCTGACTGCTGACCCGCGCGATCGACGGGGGGAAATGCCCTACGACATTGCTCAAGGTGACATCATCAACATAGCGCGAGACACAGACGACACGCTCACTGTCGACGAGCAGAGCAAGGTATTCGTCTCCCGCAAGACTGACCGAACAAATTCTGCGCGGCCCCGCCTTCGCCAGCGGAATCACTCCAACGACAAGCAGTAAGAGCAGCGAGGCCCACCGCGCGACCCGAGGGCGGCGCAGGGTCGGCCCATTTCTCCCACGAGCAAACATGTGCTCGATGACCCGCCGAAACGACGCGACACACTCAAAACGCACCACACTCACCCCTGGGGCTCCCAAAGCTGATCGCTTGAGCCACGTGCGTCGTTTTCGAAACGCGCCATGATGAACAGGAGGTCCGAAAGGCGGTTGAGATACTTGATCAACGCGCTGGCCACCTCCCGGGACTCGGAAAGAGTCACGACGCGCCGCTCGGCACGTCGGCAAACCGCCCTGGCAAGGTGCAGACGGGCCGCGCCAGAGCTACCGCCAGGAAGAATAAAGTTCTCGAGTACGCCGAGCTTCGCGTTGAGTAGATCGCAAGCCCTTTCGAGCGCAACAACCTGCTTGTCGTGGATCGCGTGGCGTTCGAGTGGCGGGCTGGCAGGACTCGGGATCATGCACAGCTCTCCACCCAGATCGAAGAGCTCGTGTTGGATCCGAAGAAGCTCCTCGCTGAGACCCTCGGCGAGCCCCTCAGCGAGAGCGACACCAATCAAAGAGTTCAGCTCGTCGACGGCTCCGTAGGCTTCGACCTGAGCGTGATTTTTTGTCACCGTTTCGCCCGTTCCGAGTCGGGTCGTCCCTTTGTCTCCCGTTCGCGTGTAGATCTTGGTCAAACGCGCCACGTCTCACCGCCTTTCATCTGCCCGATCCTAGACCATCTCTCGAGGGTCCGGGAAGCGAAGCAGGACTGAGAGTTCATCTCTCACAAGACCCGATCTCGCGTTCGCGATTCTTCTCCTTAGAGGATACAGCGCGCTCATCGCACCCACGCTAATCCCCAAAGAACTTCCGCAAAGAAGGCACGCTCACTCAACGCTTCAGGTTTCCTGCGGCTTTTCTGTAGAATGCCAAAAACAAGCGGCAACGGCAGGAGGATTCCATGAGCGAGCACAGAGCGGTCACGATCGTGGGGGACGGGGGCTGGGGAACGGCCATCGCGATGGTGCTCTGCAGCAAGGGAACGCCGGTCACGATGTGGGGACACGACCCGACCTATCTCGACGAAATGCGTGAGACCCGCGAAAACCGCCTTTTCCTTCCCGGAACGCGACTGCCTGAAGGCATCCGTTTCGAGGCCGATCTCGGCGCGGCGATGCAGCACGGTGAGCTGATCATCACTGCCATCCCCACCAAGTTCCTGCGCCTGTCTCTTGCAGGTGCTCGCGGCCTCGTCCCCAAAGGTGTCGGCGTCGTCTCGTTGACCAAGGGCGTCGAGCAAAACACGCTACAACGCCCAAGCCAGATCCTCGAGGAATGTCTTGGCACGCGACGTATCGCCGTGCTCTCGGGGCCTAGCCACGCCGAAGAAGTCGTTAAGAACAAGCCGACGACGGTCGTCGTCTCCTCTCAGGATGAACCACTCGCCCGGCAAGCTCAGCAGATCCTCTGTACGCCCCGTTTCCGCCTCTATACCAGCAACGACGTCGTTGGCGTCGAGCTTGGCGGTGCACTCAAGAACGTCATCGCCCTTGCGGCGGGCATATGTACGGGTCTTGAGCTCGGAGACAACGCACTGGCCGCGCTTTTGACCCGAGGTCTGGCCGAGATGACGCGGCTCGGCGTCGCGCTCGGTGCCCGTGAGCGCACTTTCTCCGGCTTGTCGGGGATGGGCGACCTCGTGACAACCTGCACCTCGCCCCACGGCCGCAACCGCGCCGTAGGGCTGCAAATCGGCCAGGGCAAGCGACTCCAGGAGATCCTCGACACAATGGACCAGGTCGCGGAGGGTGTTACCACGACGGTCAGCGCCCGGGCTCTCGGTCGCGAAACGAGCATCGAGCTTCCCATCGTGGAACAAGTCTACGAGGTGCTCTACGAAGATAAAGACCCGCTTCCCGGTGTCGGTTCACTGATGACTCGCGACCCGAAACCGGAGTAACGCGAGTTCACATTTGTCCTCGAATCATCCTCGACTCGGCCTCTGTTACGAGCTCCGAACCCATCGTTTAAAGCAACGATTCCGCTACGGGTTGATGAAGGCGCGCCGCTTCGGGGCGCTCTCGCGTACAAACTCCGTGCCGGCCGAGTCCCAGCGCAACACCTCCATTTCGCCCTCGGGATCGACGACGAGATACGGGGATCCCGCAAGCCTCATCACGGCCAAACGCGCACCGAGCCCCGCAGGTACCCAGCGCGTGCGCGTTTCATAGAGCTTACGCGAGAACACCCGCCGTAGCGCGCCACCAAGCTCCTTGTAGCCGAGAATCCTCGTATAGCGATTGCCGCTGTTGCCGCCGGAATCGATCTTGAGAAAGAGCTCTGACTGTTCGTCTGCATCCACATCGAAGAATGCGAGATCGGAGAGGGGGCGGTCCTCGTCTCCTACGCGTCCGAGGAGCTCCCCCTCACGCGTGAACAGCAGTACGCCGCCCGCCGCCTCGACGTAGATCTCGTAACCGGGCGTGTGATGCAAGTCTTCGATGCCTGAACGCGGCCCGAAAAGGCGTCGACTCCGCGAGTTCTCATCACGCGGGGCGAGGAACTCC
>CAYSMT010000301.1:0-4477 GCA_964432135.1 uncultured Acidobacteriota bacterium | reverse complement strand
CACATGGTCCGCCAGCCCCGACTGCCCACCGACGAGCACGCCACGACCGAGGCTGCTGCTGCCCGAAAGCCCCGACTGGGCGGCGATCATCGTGTCTTCGCCCACGTGTACGTTATGCGCCACCATCACGAGGTTATCGATTCGGGCTCGCGCGCCAAGCCTTGTCTCGCCGAAGCTGGCGCGGTCGACCGTGGCGTTGGCGCCGATCTCCACATCATCACCAAGCACGACTCGACCAAGATGCGGCACGCGTAACGCACGCCTCCCTTCGTCGACCGCGTGACCAAAGCCGGGCGCCCCGATGACCGCCCCCGCCAAGAGCAGAGCCCGATCGCCGATCCGCGTGCGGGGATAGATCACGACCCGCGGGTGGATCACGCTATCCGCACCAATCTCGACCTCATCGAGGAGCACACAGCCGGCGGCAATGACCGTCCGCGCACCGATGCAGCAACGGGCGCCGATGACGGCCTGGGGGCCGACATGGACCCTCGAGCCGAGCTGCGCGCTCGGATCGATGACAGCGCTGGCGTGCACACCAGGTGGCGGCAGCTCCTGAGGGTGAATCAGGGCCGTCGCCCGCGCGAAGCTCGCTTTGGGGGCCTGCGAGACGAGCAGGTTCCGATCCTCGAAGCGCCCCGAGACGGCCTCGGAAACGACGAGCACACCGGCGGCACTCGCGAGGGCGTCTGCGCTGCGCTTGGCGTCATACAGCGGTGCCAGTTGCTCCGGACCCGCCGTCGCGAGGTCGGCGACGGAGCTGATCGTGCAGTCCCCATCCCCACGCCAGACGAGACCAAGCGCATGAGCGAGTTCTCTGAGCACCCAACGCTGGGAAGCGTGCGGGGTCATGAACCTGCCGCAGCGCCCCCCGCGGCGTCGACGAGCTTGATCAGTTCGCTGGTGATGTCCGTCGTCGCCGAGTGATAGGCCACGACACCGATCGGCACGATCAACGAGTAGCCGTTGTCCTTGCCGTACTTCGCGACGAGGTCGATGATCCGCCTCTGCCACTGCGTTTGGGCCTGCTCGACCTCGATCTGAAACTCGCGGGACGCCGACTTTTGCATCCCCTCGAGCTCGATGCTCTTGCGATCGATCTTTAAGCGCAGATCCCGCAGCTTGTCGGCACTCAGGCTGGCCCCCGTCTGCAGGAGCTGCTGCTGCAAGGCCTTGAGTGCGTTCTGGCTCGTCTCGAGCTCCTTGCGCTTGCTCTCCTCGAGGGCGTTGAGCCGCGCCTGCACCTTCGCACCAGCGGCGGTCTCTTCAAAGATTTTCTGGGCGTCGAAGACGCCGATCTTGAGGGTCTGGGCCGGCGTACTCGCCAAGCCGGCAACCAGGATCAAGCCGAGGATTCCAAGTCCGGTCAGTCGTCGTCGCGCGCTCATTCACGTCTCCTTGATCGTCGGTCGCCCTTTCGAAACCGACGCATCTCATGCGAAAACAAGGGCAAAGTGCAGCCAACGGGGCATTTTAGCTCGCATTATGCCGGAAAGCTCGGAGGGAGGGCGCGCGGACGCGCGTCAGATCAGGACTTTGCGGAAATTTTCGGCCCGAGGGCTACCGTCCGCGTCAGATCAAAGACGGGCATCAGGCTGGTGCCGTGCTGGCCGCCGCCACGCGACCGCCCGCGAGCGGCCTAGACGGGGGTCGCGACGTTGTGGAACTGGAGCTCGCCGTTCTCGTCGAGGGCGACCTCGATCTTTCCACTACCGATGAGGTCACCCTGGATGACCTTCTCGGAGATCTCGTCCTCGAAGGAGCGCTGGATCGCCCGCCGCAGGGGACGTGCCCCGTAGGACTTGTCTTTGCAGCCTGTATCGACGAGCCAACGATAGACCTCTTCGCTCGGCTGGAGTTCGATACCCTTGTCGGCCAGCGTCTCGTTCAAAGTCCCCACCATCAGCTTGACGATCTCAAGCAACTCGTCGTCTGTCAGCGGGTCGAAGACGATCATCTCGTCGATCCGGTTGAGGAACTCTGGTGGCAGCGTCCGGCGCAGCGTACCAAAAACGGTCTCCTGCCGATCCTTACGTGCTTGACCTTCCTCCCCGGAGCGGAAGCCGAGTTTCGCTTTGTTCACGAGCGCGGCCGAACCGAGGTTGGAGGTCATGATGACGATCGTGTTCTTGAAATCGACCATGTCGCCGTAGGAGTCGGTCACCTGACCATCGTCAAGAACCTGCAACAGCAAGTTGAGAATATCCGGATGGGCCTTCTCGATCTCATCGAGAAGCACGACGGAATAGGGCTGGCGCTTGATGCGCTCCGTGAGCTGACCGCCCTCCTCGTGACCAACGTAGCCCGGAGGCGAGCCGATCATCTTGGCAACGGAATGCTTTTCCATGTACTCCGACATGTCGAAACGCACCATGGCCCGCTCGTTGTCGAAAAGGAACTCCGCGAGACTCTTGGCAAGCTCGGTCTTTCCGACCCCTGTCGGCCCGAGGAAGATGAACGACCCCACAGGACGATTGGGGCTCTTGATCCCGGCCCGCGAGCGACGGATGGCCCGCGCGAGAGCCGAGATCGCCTCGTGCTGGCCTACGACGCGCTCGTGGAGGTGCTCCTCCATCTTGAGCAAACGCTCCATCTCCTTCTCGGCGACCCGAGTGATCGGGATTCCCGTCCACTTGGCGATGACCTCTTCGACATCCGCGCGATGGACGTCGATGACCATCTTGGCTTCGTCATCCGCCTGGCGGCGCAGCTCGTCCGCCTTCTCGCGCAGCGAGACCTCCTTGTCGTGCCAGGTCACAGCTTCGTCGAAGTTCTTGCGTGAAAGCGAGGTCTTCATACCCTCGACGGCGTGCTGAATCTCTTTCTCGACCTCTCGCAAAGCGCGGTAGGAGGTGCGCTTGCGCAGCTTGACCCATGCGCCGGCTTCATCGATGACGTCGATCGCCTTGTCCGGCAGGAAGCGATCCGTGATGTAGCGATTCGATTGGAACACGGCGGCCCGGACGGACTCCTCGGTGTAAGAGACGCCATGAAAACGCTCGTAACGCTCCTTGATCCCGTCGAGGATCTCGATCGTCTCGGCCTCGCTCGGCGGATGGATCTTGATCGGCTGGAAACGGCGCACGAGGGCCCGATCGCGCTCGATGTGCTTGTGATAGTCCCGGGGCGTCGTCGAGCCGATGCATTGGACTTCTCCGCGCGAGAGCGCTGGCTTGAGGATATTCGCCGCATCAAGCGAGCCTTCAGCGGAACCGGCCCCGATCAGAGAGTGAATCTCGTCGATGAAGAGGATGACTTCCTTCGCGCCGGCGAGTTCCTGGATGATGCCCTTGAGCCTTTCCTCGAACTGCCCGCGGTACTTCGTACCGGCAACGACCAATGAAAGATCGAGGGCCAGGATTCGCCGCCCGGTCAGCGAGGGCGGCACGCTCCCATCAGCGATGCGCCCGGCAAGCCCCTCGACGATGGCCGTCTTGCCCACCCCCGGCTCGCCGAGCAGGACGGGGTTGTTCTTGCGTCGACGGGAGAGAACCTGCACAACTCGCTCAAGCTCAATCTCACGCCCAATCAGAGGATCGAAGCTGCTCTCGGCGGCGAGGCGCGTCATATCCCGCGCGAACTCGTCGAGAAAGGGGGTCTCGTTCTTCTTTTCACCGCTCGCCTTCTCCGGGACCACCGCAGCCCGGCGCTTGGCCAGGTTGATAATGTCTTCGCGCACGGTGTACAGCCGCATCCCGCGCTCAGCGAGGATGCGGCCGGCCGGCGAGTCATCGACGCGGATCAGACCGAGCAGCAAGTGCTCGACGTCAACGGTCGGCGACATGATGCCCCGCGCCTCTTCCTGCGCGCACTCGAGTACGCGCTTGGCCTCCTCGCTGAAGGGGATATCGACGCCGCGAGAGCCCTGGAGCAAGGCGCCCTGACGGTTTTCCAGCTCGCTGCGCAACAGGTCGACAGAAATGTTGCTGCGGTGAAAGAGCTCCCGAGCCAGCGCGTCGTCCTCTCTAAGCAGTCCAATGAGGACATGCTCCGTCCCGATAACCGGGGCCCCGCGCTGCGTCGCCTCGTAACGCGCGAGGAAGAGAACCCGTTTTGCCTTCTCGGTGAACTGTTCGATCATGAGCTGACTCACCTCGTCTCGGTGTGGGCACGCGGGCATCGCCTCACCATCGCGCCCATCATAGCGCCGCGTCGGCGTCCGGCCCCTCCGGTCCTTCAAACATAGGGTCGGTCGCGCCCTAGGGACCAGTCAGCGGAAGGGGTTGCTCTCGTAAACGTCCGCCGTCGATCAACAGCCGACGGTGGCAGCGGGCAGCGAGACGGTCGGAGTGGGTGGCGACGATCAGCGCGAAGCCCCTCTCCTGCTGCATTTCGATGAGCACATCGAGCACTTGCCGCCCTGTGCGCGGGTCGAGATTGCCCGTCGGCTCATCCGCAAGCACGAGCGAGGGACCAACGAGCAGAGCGCGAGCCGTGGCCACACGCTGCTGCTCACCACCCGAGAGCTCCTCGGGAT
>CAYSMT010000300.1:0-4480 GCA_964432135.1 uncultured Acidobacteriota bacterium | reverse complement strand
CGGGCTTCGCCCGGGGGCCTGAAGATGTGCTCATCACCGTCGGCTGCCAGCAGGCCTGTTTCGTGACTCTCGGCTGCCTGCTCGATCCTGGAGACGAGTTGCTCGTGCCGGATCCGGGCTTCCCCGGAGCGGGGAGGGCGGCCCTTGCCTTGTCCGCACGCGCGCGCACCTATCCGCTGCTCGCAGAGCATGGCTTCCATCTCGACCCTTCCCAGGTGTTGGCTTCGCTGCGTCCGCAGACGCGGGCGCTGCTCGTCATCTCTCCTTCGAATCCGACGGGCACGGTAGAGAGTTCAGACAGCCTACGCGCGCTCGTGGATGGGAGCCGGGAGCGCGGCATCGCGCTGATTCTCGACGACACCTATCGCGGACTGTACTGGCTCGACGACGGTCCGGCGCCGAGCATTCGCGGAGACGAGATCGAACACGTCATTATCTGTGGCGGGCTCTCGAAGTCCTTCGCACTGACCGGGTGGAGAGTTGGCTGGGCGATCACGCGCAACCGCAAGCTCATGCAGAAGCTCGTCGCCTTTCAGCAAACCGTCTTGACCTGCCCTGCGACGCCGATTCAGCTCGCGGCGCAGGCTGCCTTCAGCGATGCAGGTCGGGAAGCGGCCCTCCAGATCCGAGCGCGCTTCCGGACCCGTCGCAACCTCGTGGCCGAACGCCTACCGGAGCCATCTATCTGTCGCGCACCGCTTGAGGGGGCGTTCTACGCCTGGGTCAAGGTGTCCGAAGACAGCGGCGCAAGGAACTTCGCCAAGCGCCTGCTGGAAGAGGAGCGCATTGTGGTGATTCCCGGCCCCGCCTTCGGCGAAGGCTACGACGACTGGTTCCGCATCAGCTACGCACAGGAAGACCGTGCGCTCGAGCAAGCCCTGGCAACGATCGCTGCCCGCCTGGATTGAGCCCCAGCGCACAGAAGAGCGCGCGTCACGCACCCAGCTCCGTTAGAGCTTAAGGGAGACCGTGAGCCCGGCGAGATTGATGCTCGTCTCGTAAGTACCGACGGCAATCGTGGAATCGAGCAAGTAGGCCGCCTCTCCGGTCGTCGCATCCTTGACGTCGATATGCATCAGGTAGAGATCGAGGGCAAAACGGGCCCCGTGGAAGCCGTAGCCGAGGGTGTAGCCCAACCGATCCGAATCGGGAATCGAGGCTCGCAAATGCGCGACGGGAATCGGCGTCGTTTCGACGTAAGCGCCAAAGCGTAGCTCGTGACGTTCAGCGAGATCCACAGAAGCTCCAAAGCGGTACGATGTCGAGCTCTTCCAATTCTCCTTGACGTCGCGATCCGGAAGGGCGGGGTTGGCGAAATCGAGGGGAAGATCCGAGAAGCTCGACCAACCGATGCGATGGACATCAACCTCGAGCTCCCAGTTCTTCAGCCCCGTGTAGGCAGCGCCGAGGGTCAGCGTAGCGGGAAGCTTGAGCACACCGGACGCTTTACTATTGGGAAAGTGCGCCGCGAAAGGCTCAGGAACACCACTGAAGGTCACCTTGCCGTCGAGATCAACATCGAATCCCGAGCGGTAGTTCACACCAATCGCCCAGTTGTCGTCTTTCCAGCCCAGCGCCGCATTCCAGCCGAGCTCGTTTCCCGTTCCGCTGATATCGCTCAATGGTTCGACGGGAACCCCTGCGGCGATGAGGCTCCCAACATGGGCCGTGAACTCCTTGAGATCGGCGTCGAGGTAGTCGAGTCCAAGAGCACCCGCCCATCCATTGCCAAAATCTACCGCAGCATTGACGTTGAGAACGATGGTCTGTAGGTCGGCCTTGCGGCCGGAGAATCGACCGTCAAAGGGCAACCTCCACTCGGTAACCAAACCGAAGGGTGTCGTCAACGACACACCGAGTACGAAGGGCTTGCCGAAGAGCTTAGTCGGGCTGACAAAGTGCAGATGCACGGGAATCGCTGTGTTATCGACCATGTCGAAGCGCCCGCCGGTGAAAAGCCCTGGCTCTATGGCATTCATCCGCGAGGTGAAGGTCGTGTCGCCAAGGAAGACGGTGGAAAACCCAACCGACAACCAACGCTCCTCGAAGCGCGCGATATTTGCCGGGTTGTACCAGTTGGCGCTGGCGTCATCGGCTCGCGCGGTGAACGCGACGGCCTGACCGGAGGCCTTGGCGCCTTGCTCATAGACGCTGAAGCCCGACGCCACGACAGGGGACAGGCTGGCGAGGATGGTACCCAGGGCCAGTGTGGCCATGCGGAATCGCAGACTGCTCATCGTTCGTTCTCCTCCCCCGCCCCTGGCGGAGGCTGACACCCTGCCCCTAGAGGCGTGGGCAGTGCTTCGCTCGTCCGGCCTCAGAGGCGGCGGTCGTGTCTTGGCTCACTTGGCATCTCGACGCCATTTCTCGACCGCCATGTACGACTCCGCAGGCCGCACCACAAAGGTGCCGACACCGCCATCTTCTGGGCAGGTCGCCGCCACGGCGAGATCCATCCAGGCGCGCGCTTCCTTGCCATCCTCAACCTGCAGCTCGAAAGGGCCGAGTCCGCCCGTCCTAAAGCAGACAGGGCCGAAGCGAACCGCGGGATTAGCGAGGGTGCAACGCTTCAATTCTGTGATTCTGCGAGGATTGTTAGGGTCGACCCCGGTCACGAGCTGAAAGTCGTCGATTTGGAGCACACCGCTCATGCAGCGGTACGAACCGTCGGGAAGATCTGAGATCCCGATCAGCTCCGCCGGAAACATGGGAGGGCGCAAGCGCATGTGGTAAAGATCGCCCACCAGGGACGGAGCGGAGAGAACTACGGGTAGACCGCTATGCCCGAGCTGCGGGAAAATACGCATGTTCGTGACCGTCCCATTAACGAACATGAAATCTCCGAGCCCCGGTCTGGGATCGGAATCCTCGGGCTGCGCGACACTTGCAAAGACCTTGGCCGTGGATCGTGTCGGCTCGAAGAGCGGCTCCTGGTCTTCGAGCAGATTGCACCCCGTCATCAGCAGCGGCAGACAGGCCGCAAGCCCCGCCACCAGGAACGTTCTCATCGTCTCGACCTCCAGAACTCCATGCGCTGCATCCTCGCGCAGCGCCGTCTTCTACCACAAGCGGCGCAAGCTTCCAACCCGATGGCGCCGCGAGCAGCCCTCCTGGATGGATACGCTTCCGCCCCCTGGCCGGCTCATACGCCAGTTAAGGCGGACAACAGCCACGCGAGAGGTGGGCCCCTCCGGCCATCGGTCCTGGGTCTCGAAAGACACCATCCCCGTCGGACTTCGGACCCACCCGTGGCAGCTATCCTAGGTGGGCCGCGTCATCCCTATCCGCGCAGAGGCTACCGTCGAGCGGGCGAGCCGTCCAGTCCGCGTCGGATAGAATTCGCGACTTCTGCACCGCTGGCGAGCCAAGCAACCGAGCCTTTGGCGGCCTCCGGAGTCGCTCGCCCGTCATTCCGATGGCGCCGAGGAGGGGCGGGCTGATGGGGCCTTGAAGAGGCGCTGCTCGAAGGGAGGCGGACGCCAGCTACCGGACTCTAACGCGGCAAGAACCTTCAGTACCCGCTCGGCTGTCTGCGGATCCTCCTTTCGCCAACGCTCGATCCATCCATGCAGGACGCTTTCGTCCTCCGGACTTGCGAGCTGAAGCAAGGCGTCGAGCGCAAAAGCCCGAAAATCCGGGTCAGGGTCATCAATCCGTTCAAACAGAAGGCGTTTCGCCGGCTCCCCAACGCGTCGTACGACCCACAGCCCCAGTTCGCGGCGTTCCGGTGCCGCCTTGGCGGACAGCTCGATAACCCAGCGCACACCGCGAAAGTCCTGATTCGTAGCCACAGTGAACATCGCTGCCTCGGTCAACTCGGGATGGGCCACCGCCGCATCGATCGCATGATGCAGGATCCGGGGAAGGGGACGCGTGGCAGCCAGCTCGGCCGCCGCAGCACGTACCTCGGCGGAAGGGCTCGCAAGCCCGCGACGCACTGTCTCGTCCCGCCAACTGTTGGTATGCATTCCGAGCGTAGACCAGTGCTCGCGGTACATCTTGAGGATCGTCGCTTGCCCGTAGGGGCCCACGCGTTGGAACAGCTTGAGCAACACCCCGGGGACGCCCTGCCCCTCCCGTTCGAGATAGACCAGCGCTTCGTGCTCGAGGGCACCTCCGGGACGCTCGACGAGTGCGAGATGGCCAAGGATCGCGACGCGGGCCTGGCTATCCGTGACGCTGCTCAGCCGAGCATCGATGGCCTGGTCGGCCTCGACAAGCTCCTGGGATGTGTAGCTCATCTCCTGCGCATGAGCCCCGGACGAAGCCCCTGTGAGGGCCGCGACAAGCAGCGATAAAATGCACCACCTCTCCAGAGATCTTCGCATGCTTCATTCCTTCCGCAGGCGATCGAAGAACGAGGTCGAAGCGCTTGTACTTGTCTCGGCATCTAGCGCGCGCGAAACGGCCCGCGCAATCTCGAGATAGGCCTTACCGGCCATGCTCTCGGGGCGCTCGAGCACGACAGGACGACCATCGT
>CAYSMT010000299.1:0-4487 GCA_964432135.1 uncultured Acidobacteriota bacterium | reverse complement strand
GCTCATCAAGAGGCCGGGCCAGTCTTCTCCGGGCCAGCGGACGATACGCGCGTCTTTGCTTGCGAAAGATTCGAGCAGCCGGCCGGCAACCACGACCGGGCGCGGGCCCAAGCTTTGTGCCCCGCGCTGCACGAGGGCTTGAGAGGCGACGAGAGAGAAGCAGCCCGAGGCTGCGTCCTGGGTGTGTAGCCCGAGCAGAGAGAGCACAAACGGCTCGTCTTCGAGTTGCGCGAAGGCCTCGTCACGATCGATCGCCAACGGATCATCGAAGATCAACGTGTCGCCTGCCCCCGGATAGGCTGTCGCGGCGCGTCCCGTCCGGCGCGCGAGCTTGAGGTCTAGGATCGGCGAGATGAGGCGGCCGTCCTCGATGTAGTGTACGGGAGCGGCCGGAACACCTTCCGAGGAGAAGGAGTAGGCGCCCACCGCGCCATCTCGCAGGGGATCAACACCGATTCTCATGCCGGGGCGAAGGGCCTGCCTGTGCTGGTCGAAGTCGTCGAGTGGGAATGCGGACTGGCCATGGACGACACGGCTGCCCGAGAGATTTCCGAGCAGAAACGTTGATATCAATCCCTGGGCTGCCGCTGGATGAAATAGGACGCGCCCCCGGCGTTTTGCCAGCGTGGCCCCCTTGCCTCCAAGCTTGCCGGCGAGCTTAGCGGCCTCCGCGAGACGTGCTTGCGCGGTCGAGGGGCTCCAGGGATGGCGACGAGTTTCGCCCCCACCGTGACGCCCATCGAAGTGGAAACCGTAGGAGCAGATCGTGCCGTGGCTTTCGCCGCGAAAGCCCGCGGAGCTGGCGACCAGACGTCTGCGTTCGCGCACGAGACAGCTTCCGGTCAGGATCTCGGCTCCGGCTGTTCGCGCCTCAGCCCGGGCGAGGCCAATCAGCTCGGCAAGTTCGCCTGGATGTTCGTGGAGGAGGCCTGCGGTAGCGGTATCGTGGGTGATCACGCCAGGGCAGACCGCGGCGGGAGGGAAGATCGCCGCGTCAGGATCGGCGTGGGCTTGAGTCTTGGCGGCGGCGATCAATCGGGCGGGATCTATGCTACTCGCTGAGCCGAGATGCGCGCGGGAGACCTTGCGCTCACTCCAGGCGACAAGATAGGACAACTGCACGCTTTCCGAGAGCATCGGCGGTGCACAGGCGCCTCCCGCGAGGTTGTCTTTGATGCCGAGTGAAATCTGCGTGCTCTGGGTCAGGGCCAGCCTCCAGCCGAAGGGTCGTTCGGCGTCAAGTGCTGCTCTCAGTCGCTCGAAGATCCTTTTCATGGTCCGCTTCGCCCTCCGACGAGAACCTGCTCATCGGCTTCGAGGAAGACAAAGGCGTGGGAGCCGCCCGAGGAAGGAACGTGCTGGCCGGCCTTGCCACACTGGCCGATCGCGTCGAGAGTCAGCGGGCCGAAGCCCTCGCGGATCGCGCGTAGGGCGGCGAGGGCTGAACCGGAAAAAACGGCCGGCTGGCACAGCTCGACGGTGCCGGGACGCAGCCGGTAGCTCAGCAGCGAGTTGAACACGAAGGAGCCGGTTTTCGGGTTGACCTGCCCGCCTGTGTAGCCCGAGAGGAAGACGATCTCGCGGTGGCGGTCGAATAATCCCGCGTCCCCCGCAAGATCGCGTAGCGTCTGTGCATCGATCTCGCGCCAAGGAGCCGGAATCGGTCGGGGTTCGCGCAGCTCGATGCGGATGTTGCTCATGCGTGGAATGGGAGGGCAGGCGTAATCTTGGGCTCGGGATGCACCGCGCAAGGGCAGCCCAGCCCGCTCGGCCGAGAAGAGGTCTGTCAGGGCCTCGTCGAGCCTTCCATCGCGCACGATGACCGTCTTACGGCGCATGATGCCATGGGCCGAAACGGGTTGGAATGCGTGGTCACCGATGATCGCTTCGTCGACGATCGAGACGCGTTCGGAGGCAACCCGCTCGCCACGGCGGTAGCGCTCGTTGGTCGCGAGAATCGAAGCGCGCAAGGCGTCCGCCTCGGCAGCATGGCCAAGGGCCTCGTGTGCCAGGCCCTTGGCGAGGGCGTGGTCGATGATCAGCGGGCAGCTTCCGCTGGGCGGCGGCGGCGCGCCAATCAGTGCGCGCGCAGCACGCGCGGCGCGTGAGGTCGCGGCGAGAAGTGTCTTCCGCGTGTTCGGGGCGGTGTGAAGATCGAGGCGGCCACTGCTCAGGTTGTCGCGCTGGGTGACCGCACCATCATTGCCGCGTGCCGTGACAGAGACGAGGAGCTGGCTGCGCGGTACGACGAAGCTGACATCGCTTCCATCCCAACGAGCGATTCGCCAGGCGTCACGAGTGATGGACGCGGCCACGCGCACGGCGAGGTCGGGGACGCTGCGGGCCGCCTCCTGGCCAAGCTCGCGCAGCACCCGTTCGAAGTCACCGGGGTAAATGTCCTCGAAACGTGCTCCGCCGGGGGGTGCCAGTTCCGCACGCAGGGGCGCGACCTTTGAAGCAGGAGGCACGGGGTCGAGGCCCTGACCTTCCATCGCGCGGGCGGTCGTGCTCGTGTGTTCAAGTAGCGCGGGGAGATCCTCCGGGTCGAGGCGATCAACGGCTCCGAGCGCCGAACCGCCGTTGTCGAGGAAGACCTGCAGTCCTACTCCGCCAAAAGAGGTCGAGGAGAGCGACTCGAGGCGGCCATCCTGCACGATGGCAGAGAGGTTGTCGTGGAGCTGGGCTCGCGCAATGAGTCGATCATTCCGTGCAGAGGCCCGGCGGATGAGCTCGGCGAATGCGGTCGAGAGCGGCAGCAACGCACGTGGCATCCGGGATCTCCTTCCCCTATCCTGTGGCGGGCTCGTATCACGGCACCTTCGGGGCCGAACGGACCGTATCTCAGGCGCTGGCAGTATACCGACTCTCTCTACCTTTTCGCTGATCGCGCGATGCAGCGCTCCGGAGCTGTCCCTGGGTGACGGCCCCCCGGGAAGAAGGGGTCCATCAGCGGAGAAGACCTCCGCCTCCCTATTCGCAACTAGGCAAACTCGTTGCGAATAGGGGGACGCGACCGTTTTTACCGGGAGCCAGCGAATTTTTACAGGAGGCGTAAACCCCCCGAGGTCTCGGCCGATGAGGTGATAGGGAAGTGTGAGAGGAGTCTCGAGATGGCTGAGCTGTTGACCGAGCACGAGAAAACGGCAACGTCGATGGAGAACGGCACGATCGCCCTCGTACCGACTCCCATCATGACGATCAATACCGAGTTTGATGTGCTCTATCTCAACCCGGCGGGTGAACGCCTTCTCGGTTTCGGTGCTGGAGAAGCTGTGGGTCGCAAGTGTTACGAGCTGTTCAAGACGACGCACTGCCGGACCGAGGACTGTCGTTGCGCCATGGCCATGCAGAGTGGTCAGGTTCACACCGGGGAGACGACCGTCGATCCCTCGGGGATGGATCTTCCCATCCGCTACACCGGTGGGCCGCTTTACGATGCCGAGGGGAAGGTTTCCGGCGCGGTCGAGTATGTTCTCGACATTTCCCCCGAACAGTCGATTGCCCAGGCTGTCGAGGGTCTCTCGCGGGACATCATTGCGGGGCAGCTCGACCGACGAGCGGACAGCTCTGGATTCACAGGAAGCTACAAGGCTCTGCTCGACTCCGTGAACGGTGTCGTCGACGCGTTCGAGGCGCCGATCAAGGAGCTACTCGTTGTGCTCGCCCAGCTGGCGGAGGGTGATCTGCGGGCCCGAATTCAGGGAGAGTACGAGGGAACATACGAGGCGCTCAAGAACGCGGCGAACACGATGGGCGAACGCTTCCTCGAGACGGTGGCTCGCATCACCGAGAACAGCGCGACGATCGCCTCGTCATCCGAGGAGCTTTCGGCGATCAGCAACCAGATGGCGGGTGCTGCGGAGGATGTCTCCTCTCAGACTCACAGGGTTTCGGCTGCGACGGAGGAAATCTCGGCCAACATCGCCGGCCTCTCCTCGGCGACGGAGGAGATGAACTCCTCGGTCCAGGAGATCGCTCGCAACGCCCAGAACGCAGCAGAGGTCGCGGACAACGCGGTCAAGGCAGCAGAGGCGTCTTCGCGCTCCATGGATGCGCTCGAGAACTCGAGCCAGGAGATCGGCCAGGTTGTCAAGGTCATCAGCTCCGTGGCTCAGCAGACCAACCTGCTTGCCCTCAACGCGACCATCGAGGCCGCGCGCGCCGGTGAGGCGGGAAAGGGTTTCGCTGTCGTCGCCAATGAGGTCAAGGAGCTCGCTAAACAGACGGCCGCAGCCACGGAGGACATCAGCGAGAAGGTCGAGGCGATTCAGCGCGTGAGCAGCTCTGCTCAGGCTAGTATCGTGGACATCAGCCAGATTATTCGTCAGATCAGCGAGATTAGTCAGACGATTGCCGCGGCCGTCGAAGAGCAATCGGCCACGACTTCCGAGATCTCCCGAAACATCGCTGAGGCCGAGCGGGGAGGCGAGGACGTGTCCTCGAATGTCGCGAGCATGTCCGGTGCGGCAAGTGAGGCAGCCAGCGGC
>CAYSMT010000298.1:0-4491 GCA_964432135.1 uncultured Acidobacteriota bacterium | reverse complement strand
GGACTGGAAGGTCATCGATGCAATGCCGTGTCGGGTGAGGATGTTGCGGGTCTCGCGCACCGAGATGCGCTTCCACGATTTCGACGAGTTTGAACGACTCGTCGTAGCGGCGGAGACCATCGATGGCAACACGCACCTGGTTGTTCTTCTCGGTGGCGAAGCAGGGCTCCGCTGCGGCGAGATCATGGCGCTGGAGTGGGGGGACGTGGATCTCAAACGCCGGCCGGCGCACCTGGTGGTGCGGCGCTCGGAGTGGAAAGGACACGTCACGGTCCCGAAGAGCGAGCGTTCACGACGAATCCCCCTGACCCGGCGGCTGACCGAAGCCCTCACCGCGCACAAACACCTGCGGGGCCCGCGGGTCGTCTGCCAGGAGGATGGAAAGCCGCTCACGCAGAAGGTCGTCCAAGGACTCGTTCGCAGGGCAGGACAGAAGGCGGGGCTGACCCAGGCCGGAGTTCACATCCTGCGGCACACCTTCTGCTCACATCTCGCGATGCCCCGCGGCTCTCGAGGATGCAATCAGTCTCCTCAATGGAGACGAAACCCGTCACGAAGCGTGGAGACATTGTGGAGGCAGCGGGAACAAGAAAGCCAAGTCCTTGAAGTGACTTGGCTTTGATGGTGGAGGCGGCGGGAATCGAACCCGCGTCCGAGGAGGGTCTACGTCGAGCTTCTACACGCTTAGCCGCTTCTTCAAGGTCTCGCTTCCGCAGGTCCGAAGGGCAGGACAAGCATCGGCCAGCCCATTTGAGTCTCGCGAGGAGCCGCCGGGCCAGCTGCTCCGTTGCCAGCTCGTGTCATGTGACGTCCGGGACTTCTCTCCACGAGCAAGGAGAAGGGGACGGGTCGCTTTTTTAAGCGGCCAGAGCGTAGTCGTTGTTGGCGACTATTATGTTCCCAGGGATTTACGAGGAACCGGGGACCTCGGCGTGCCACTCGCGCTTTCCACACCCCGTCGAGTCCATTCGCCCCCATGTGGCAAAAACAGACACGGCCGAGTTTCTGCGGCGCGGTCGGGATCTCTCCCGACGCCGAGAGCTTAAGACCCGATGGCGGTGCCGGCAAGCGAGGACGCCGTGATCGGAAGTGGTGGGTATTGTCAACTTATCGCAACCGGAACGGCGGCAAACGATGCCGGGATGGGATCAGCGGCGGGTGATGCGCAAGAAGACGCGGTACTCGCCTTGGTCGATATCCTCGGGAAGACGGTAAGCGTCGGGAACGAGCATCACGAGCACCCGAGCTCCGGGGGGATCTGTTTCCGCGACGGCACGACGCTCTTTACCGTGATGCGCCTCGGGATCGGGGCTGCGACGGCGGCGAGGCTCGCGGACGTGGAGGATCTTGGCCTCGATAAAACCACTTTGTTCACTCTTCGAACTCTCGGTTTGGCTTACCCGCACGGTGCGGCCAACGACGAAGTCCATCGTTTCCTCCGCTCTTCTTATCGGCCGAAACAGGTCGATCTTGACCCCCGGTCTGGGCATGTTGAGAAGGGTTCGAAGCAAGAACGGGCAGAGATGAACACCGAGGATAGCTAAAGACCACGCTGGCGGGGCCGATAGGTACCTTAGCGAGGCAGGCCCTGCCCGTACGAGGGAAGCGTGGACGTCTCTACGATCATCGGACTGGTCATCGGAACCGCTCTTGTGGGCGCTGCGATCTTTACCGGAGATGGCGACCCGAGCGTTTTCCTCGATACCAAGTCTGCCCTGGTCGTCCTGGGTGGAACCCTGGGCGTGACCTTCATCAAGAATCCCCTCAGTCGGGTCTTCGGAACCATCGGCGTCGTGAAGAACGCCTTCTTCGGTGGTGTTCCCGCCATCGACGGCATCATCACACAAATCGTTGAGCTCTCGCGCAAGGCTCGCCGAGAGAGCCTGCTCTCTCTCGAAAAAGTGGAGATCGCTGACGAGTTCCTTTCAAAGGCGGTGCGCCTGGCCGTCGATGGTATGGAGCCGAACGCGATCAAGACGGTGCTCGAAACTGAGATCTCCTTCCTCGCCCAACGGCACAAAACCGGTCAGGACATCCTCGATGGCATGGCGACCTCCGCCCCAGCCTTCGGCATGGTCGGCACCCTGATCGGCTTGGTGCAGATGCTCGCCTCGATGGATGACCCGAGCACCATCGGTCCCTCGATGGCCGTCGCGATTCTGACAACCCTCTACGGCGCCCTCGTCGCCAATCTCTTCTGCCAGCCGCTGGCGGAAAAGCTCAAGAACCGCAGTCAGGAAGAGGTCAACGCACGTCTCGTCGTCCTGCAGGGCGTCCTCTCGATCGTCGAGGGTGATCACCCCGCCTCCGTAGAACAGAAACTCTCTGCCTACCTCGAGCCGAAGATGCGCAAGTCGGACGAGAAGAAGGCCGCCTGAGGCCACCGCGATGGAGCTGCCACCCGAAGAAGTCAAGGCCGGCGCACCAGAGTGGGTCGTCACCTTCGGCGACATGATGACACTGCTGTTGTGCTTTTTCGTGCTGTTGCTCTCCTTCAGCACGATGGAAACCGAGCGCTTCAAGATCATCGCGGGATATATCCGTGAGGCCTTTGGCGTCCAGATGGAGAGCCGTTACACCGAGATTCCCGCGGGCAACACCGTCGTGACCGTAGAGTTCAACCCGCCCAATATGAGCAAGTCGCAGATCCTCGAACGCATCGTCCAGGTCAACCAGGAGCTTGCCCTGGGTAACCTCGTCGAGGCGGAGATGGAAGAGGACGGCGTGCGCGTACGCCTCGATGGCGAACTGACCTTTAAGCCGGGCGGATCCGAGCTGACGGATGAGTCGATGATCTACCTCGACTACGTCGCGGATCTAATCCATGAAGCGGGGGCCTTTGCCACTGTCGAAGGGCACACCGACAACCAGCCCGTACATTCCAAGATCTATCCGAGCAACTGGGAGCTCTCCGGAGCCCGAGCAGGCGCTGTCGTGCGCCACCTCGAGTCGAGGGGCATTCCCGGCACGAACCTCGAGGCCGTCGGCTACGGTGAGACGCGCCCCATGACCGAGAACTACACTGCGGAAGGACGGCGCAAAAATCGTAGGGTGGAGATTCTGATCCAACCTAAGAAGTAATTGCGCCGACGTCGCACAACGGAGCTTGCAGACCATGGCCGAAGAGAAGAAGGCTGGCGAGGCTCAAGAAGAGGTCAAGAGCAAGAAGATGATGTTCATCATCATCGGACTGGTTGCCCTCGTCCTCCTCGGAGGCGGTGGAGCCGCTGCCGTGATGCTGATGGGCGGTGAGACGCCCACCCCGGACTCGGCTGCCGAGCAAGCCGATGCGGTAGAAGCACCCGCAGATCAGAGCTACCTCGTCAACCTCGACTCCTTCGTGTGCAACCTCGCCGACCCGAAGGGCGACCGCTTCATGAAGGCCACGCTGCGCGTCGTCGTTAGCGAGGAGAGCCTCACCGAGAGGATCCGCACGGATGATCTGTTCCGAACGCGTCTGCGGGATAAAGCGCTCTCCGTCCTTTCATCGAAGCGTTTTCAGGACGTGAACAACCCACTTGGGAAAGAGTCACTGCGCCGGGAGCTCGTGCGGGAGTTCGATCAAATCTTCCCGCCAGGCACGGTCAAAGAAGTGCTCTTCGTCGAGTTCGTGATCCAGTAAGAACTGATGAGAGAGAAACAAAAAGGCAGCCACACGGCTGCCTTTTCTGTTGGCCTCACATCCCAATGCAACGTTCAGATCAGAGCGCGAGCAACCCGCCACGCTCCTCCTTGACGACCTGACGAAGCTCCTCGCTAACCTCCTCCAGCGTGTCCGTATCGAACTCGAGCAGCGTAGCCGCGGGCACCGGATCCTCTCCGGCGGCGAAGTCATCCACGATCCGGTCGGCCAACGCCACGAGGCTGACGAGGGCGGCGTGCTCCCCCTCGATACAACCCTCGCCGTGGTGACGGCTGACGGCGGCAACGAGCTGCGGCGCAAGGCGCCATTGACGCAGCAGATCGCCCCCGACCCCCTCGTGACTCTCTCCGAGTGCCTCAAGCTCCTCCTCCGGTGTCGGCATCACTCGTGGGTTCGCATCGATCAACGCGGAGTACTCCTCCGGCTGAGCTGCGAGCAGGATCAGCCGGCCGACATCATGCAGAAGGCCCGCAACGAAGGCCTCCTCGCTCCAGGCGACCCCGGCACGGTGAGCAAGGTGTCGCGCTCCGAGCGCGATGTTCACCGAATGCTCCCAAATCCGATCGCGCTTTTCCGCTGCAGAAGGAGGAATGAGGTCCTTGAGTCCCGCAACGACGCTCGCAAGAGTCAAGCTGCGCAACCGCAGGAAACCGAGCAGCATGATCGCGTGGGAAAGGGTGGAAATTTGCTGGGGCAAGTTGAACAGTGCCGAGTTCACTAGCCGCAAGACCGAGGTCGTCAGCGCAGGATCGGTTTCGATGATCTGCCGCAGCTTTTCCGCCGTCGTATCAGGCTCGTTGAGCAGCTTGAGCACCTTCGCGGCGGCCTGGGGCATCGGCGGCAGAACA
>CAYSMT010000297.1:0-4500 GCA_964432135.1 uncultured Acidobacteriota bacterium | reverse complement strand
ATCGCGTAGCATCGACCTCGAGGATGTCGCCTTTCGGATGCCACGCAAGGACCCGCGCGCCCACCCGCCGGGCACGCACCGCGATACTCCCCGTGGCTTTTTCCCCCCAGCCGAAGGCGACGACCCGCAAGCGTCGCGTCAATGGGAATGAAGTCTCGGCTTGATGCTTGGCGCGACCTGGCGAAAGGATCCAAGACTGAAGCTCGGAAGAGAGACGATACCACGGTGGGAAGCTCTCGACTCTGATCACTCCTTTCAGCGCGCGCAGTGCGGGTAGCCTTTCGGCGTCGATCTCCACCGCATAGACATCATCGGGAAGATAGGCCCGCAGCTTCGCGCCAGCATTCTGAAGAGCACGTCGCTGCGCAGGCGTGCTCCAAGAGGAGAGAAATACGAGATGCAAGCGACTCCGCGCGGGAGCGAGGCCGAGCTGCGGAACGACAGGCAGTGCCTGAGCGCGGGCAACGTGGGCCTCACGCAGGCGAAGCACTCGCTCCACGGACGACCCCAAGGAGAGCTGGACACTACTGACAAGTCCTGCAAGCAGGACGACAACAATCCCAAATCGGCGCACGTGCAGCCTTCCCGAACTCCATCCCGCTCCACTCGAGGCGGCACTATAGCGTATTCGCGGCCGCAGCGGGTGGACAGACTGCCTAGAGCTCGAAGAGACCTTTGAGGCGACGTGGCCGCGTAAGGACGAAGGCGGTAGAGTGCTCACAAGAAAAGAGGAGCCCCATGACATCCCAGAAAGCGCGCCTGATCGAGCGTATTCGCGACGGAATCATCGGCGATGATCGCGTCATTCAAGGCCCTTATGGCCTCTTGCGCATGACTTACGCAGACTATACCGCATCAGGACGCTCGCTCTCCTTCCTTGAGGAATTCATCTGCTCCGAGGTTCGCCCACTCTATGCCAACACCCATACCGAGACATCGGGCACAGGATTGCAGACGACGCGTTTTCGCGAACAAGCGCGCCGCATCATCAAGAACGCGGTCCACGGCAATGACGAGGACGTCGTCATCTTTACGGGCTCCGGGGCTACCGGCGCGATCAACAAGCTGGTCGGCATTCTCAACCTGCGCATTCCTGCTGATCTCGACGCGCGCTACGGTCTTTCGGAGCGGATACCCGCCAGTGAACGACCGGTCGTTTTTATCGGACCATACGAGCATCATTCCAACGAGCTGCCCTGGCGGGAATCCATCGCCGATGTCGTCGTGATCGATGAGGATCAGGATGGCCGAATCGACAAAGAGCATCTCGGGCGCGAACTGACACGCTACGCAGACCGACCCTTGAAGATCGGCAGCTTTTCCGCCGCCTCGAATGTGACAGGAATCGTCTCGGATACCTTCGGCATCTCGATCCTGCTCCACGAACACGGCGCGCTTGCGCTATGGGACTTCGCTGCCGCAGCGCCTTACGTGAGGATCGAGATGAACCCGGTGGACAAACGACCCGACGCTGCCCTGGCGGCGAAGGACGCGATCTTCATTTCGCCGCACAAGTTTGTCGGAGGACCCGGAACCCCTGGCGTCCTCGTCGTCAAAAAGGCCCTACTCAAGAACCGAGTACCGTGTGTACCGGGTGGCGGCACAGTCTCCTACGTCAACGCGACCGGCCATGACTACCTACCTGACCCCGCTCACCGAGAGGAAGGCGGCACGCCCGCGATCATCGAGTCAATTCGTGCGGGCCTTGTCTTTCAGCTCAAACGAGCCGTCGGCGAGCAACTTATCGAAAAGCTCGAATCGAACTTCGTGAGGCGCGCGATCGAGCACTGGGAGCAACATGAGAAGATCCTCGTCCTCGGCAACAAGAACGCTCAGCGACTCTCGATCGTCTCGTTCATTGTCCGTCACGAGGAACGTTTTTTGCATCACAACTTTGTTGTCGCGCTGCTCAACGACCTCTTCGGAATCCAGAGCCGCGGGGGCTGCTCCTGCGCCGGCCCCTACGGCCACCGTTTGCTCGGTATCGACCTCCAGCATTCCCTGCGCTTCCACGAGCTGATCGCCGCGGGCTGCGAAGGCATCAAACCTGGCTGGGTGCGAGTTAACTTCAACTACTTCATCTCCGAGCGCGTGTTTGAGTTCATCCTTCGCGCAGTCGACATGATCGCGAACGAGGGCTGGAAGCTTCTCGGGGATTATGATTTCTCGCCAGAGAGCGGCATCTGGCGTCATCGTCGCAGCCGCAAGAACGGTGGACTGAGCCTCTCTGACTTGAACTACGACAACGGTAAACTCGAGTACCCGACAATGCACATCACCGAGCCAGACACAGCCTTTGAACGCTACCTAGATCAAGCCCAGCGCATTTTCTCGGCAGCAAAAGCTCAGCCGCGTGATCGTGACTCGCCGGCCCGCCTCGACGGCGCGCTTGAGGAGCTGCGCTGGTTTCCATTGCCCTAGAACTCCGCTAAACGACAAAGGAAGGAACGCTCAACAACACGAGCATTTCTTCCGGATGGATCTTCAGGTAGCAGCGGCCGTCGTCGCCGCTGTCGTCGCCACGATGATACCCGCCACCATCGCGGCCTGTTGCGCCTCGATCACAGTCTGAACCGAGCGCAGACTCGCCGCAGTGGAAGCACCCTCTAGTCCCTCGACCTTTTTAAGCTGTTCAGCAAGTACGAGCCCCGATGCGATCGAGAAAGCAATCGATGCCCGGGGACGAGGCCGGAACTCGCGAAGTCGATCGCGCAGCTCGATCGTACGCGCCGCCGCCCTGTCGAGGCGAGCACCTCCGAGCACGAGCAGGGCAACCTCGTCGTACTGGCTCTGCCAGATGCGCTGGCCCCGCTTACGGAGCTCTTCGGCCATGGCCTGAAAGCGCTCCACGGCCTTATGGGGACGGTGACTGGAAAAAGCCAGTAAGTGCGAGACGAGCTGAAGCTGATTGCCCCGACTAAAACGCGCTTGACGTAAAAGCTGGTAAATCAGCTCGACATCGACGGCGAGCTGCTCAATGCTGACGGAACGCGTCGCATGCAGTGCCGCCATCGGGTAGTCGTCGACGCCGGTCAGGAAGAAATGGTCCTCGGCCCAGCGACGAACGATCTCCGTCAGGCGCGCGACACTCCCCTCACTCACGCGCGATCCCTGCGCCTGCATCACGAGCAGCAGCGCGGCGAGAAATGGATGGGCGCCGCCTTTGCGCAACTTGTGCTTTTTGAACAACGCCAGTGTGCGTTCCACCTCGCGCACGATAGCCAGCGGATTGAACCCTCGGCGAAGGAGAATCGCAGCCACCGCGTGCCGCAGGTCCGAGGCGAGCGGGCTAAAAGCGCCGCTCTCCTTGCGCAGGCGTGTCGCAATGGTGCGGACGCGCTTGCCCGGATCGCCTGGTTCAGAGCCGACAAGGGTCAAAGCGGCAAAGCGCAGGATGTTCTTGTCGGTGTGCCAGCGTTCGTTACGTCGCAGGCTCTCGAAGACCTCTTGGTAATCCACGATGATATCCACGGTAGCTTCTCCAATAGCAGGGGGGTTAAGCGGAGATACCTCGCTACGATCGTGACCGCCCCGTGTTGCGCCCGTTGGGATCAATCAAGTAGCTGAATCTGATCTGGGTTCCCGATGGCGATCTGGGCCTGCCCTCGGAAAACACTCATGCGACCAACAACTTCGACCCTTCGGCCTTCGTAAAGCTTGCACACTTCGGATGGAAACTGATCGTTGGCCGCCGCATAGACGACGAGCGAAAGTCGGTCTTTGTAGTGTTCAGCGAAGTTCAAAAAGCTCAGCTTCTGACCTTGATGGGTCCCTACGATCCTACCCCGGACGCGAACGACCTCCCACAGGTGAGGCATGGGGTCCCGCCAGCTCGCCTCATGGATCCGCTGCGGAGCCCAAACGCCGCGTCCGGCCTGACGAGCGACGGCCTCGAGAGCGAGGTGCTCGGCGGATCCTTCAAAGGGAAAACGCACAAAGGCGAATCCCAATCCCTCCCGAATTAGTTCCCTCGCAAGGTCGCGGCCGTCAAGTAAACGCACATGGCGGAGAAGACGCTCGTACTTGTCCCTATTCTTATTGAACGAATCCCGCTGTAGAAGAACGGTTCGCCCTTTTGCGCAGAAGGACTTGGTGAAGGCCGTCGCCTCCCGATAGCCCTCCTGGCCATCATGGTCTCGCCCGGGACGCTCTGGCGTATCAACTCCGATCACCCGGACCTTCTCTTCCACCCCCTCAAGATCGACTCGGATCGTGTCACCGTCGTATACGCCCAACACTTGGGCGCGCTCGCCTACGACCGGCGCATGACCCTTCGCCGCGACCCGATGGCCCGAACTCGGGCGCACGTCCTCCGGAAGCGCATCGACCTTGCTCCGGCAACCGAACCCACCTGTTAGCAGCGCACAGGCGATCAATCCGTGGAATACCCCGGCTCTACACCACGAAACGAACCTAGTCCGACAGCGTCTATCTTTTGTCGCCATGCTTCATGATGGCACCTGTCTGGCTGCGTGTCCCCTCACCAGGCTCAGAAAGGGA
>CAYSMT010000296.1:0-4504 GCA_964432135.1 uncultured Acidobacteriota bacterium | reverse complement strand
TGGCAGCCAAGGGCAGCGGGGCCATTGCGCGTCTGCTCGACTCCGGCGAAGAGGCGATGACGAAGATCGCTGCCGACGAGTCCGCAGAGCAGACGATCGCATCGGCGCTCGACGAGACGGCGCAGGTGGTCGCCGAAACGCAGCCGGCGTTGCCGGTGCCCGCGCGTCCCGAGCCTCGGCCCGCCTCGCTCGTCGAGACCCTCCCTTCCGAGGCACCGGTCCCCGCCGTGTTGTCCGATCCGGAGCCCGAGCTTGCTCGCGCCTCCCAAGACGTGACGGCCGATGACGAGACGCAGCCGGTCTCGGTGGCTGCCGCGATTCCGAATGAAAACTTGCCCGCGCCACCGGCAGAGCCGAAGAAGGCCTTCGCGCCCGAGGCGGTGGCCGCCGATGTCGAGCCCGCTGCCAAGCTGCTCGAGCCCGAGATTGCTCGGGTTGTCGAGGAAGCCGCTTCCCGCGCCGCGGAGTTCGAGAGGCAAGAGACGACAACCCTCGCGTTGCCCTCTGAAGAGACGCGCAATGACGCGGTCCCGCTGCCGACGACGGAAACCAAGACCATTGAGGACGGTCGCCGGGCCTACACGGGCAAGCGGATCGATCTTCAGTTGATCGAGGCCGATATCAAGCAGGTCTTCAGCCTGTTTCATGAGATCTCAGGCTTGAACTTTGTGCTCGACCCCTCCGTTGGAGGAACTGTCACCATCGTCGTGGACAACGTGCCTTGGGATCAGGCTCTCGACTTGATCCTCAAGAACAACGGCCTCGATATGGTCCAGGAAGGCAGTGTCATTCGCATCGCGCCGATCTCCAAGCTCGCCCAGGAGGCGGCCATGCGCAAGGCGTTGCACGAGGCGAAGGAGCTCGAGGCGCCCCCGGTGACCAAGACGCGAACCCTCTCCTACGCCAGGGCGGAAGATATCGAGAACATCGTGCGTGACGCGATCCTCAGCCAGAAGGGACGGGTCATCGTCGACGAGCGCACGAACACCCTGATCATTCGAGATATCCCGACCCGGGTGGAAGCGATCGATCGTTTGCTGACGACGCTCGATGCCGAGACGCCGCAGGTCATGATCGAAGCGCGGATCGTTGAGGTCTCCCGAGACTTCGTCAAGGATCTCGGCGTGAAGTGGGGCCTGTTCGCCTCGGCCGATGCGGACCTTGGCACGCAGACGGGCCTCAACTTCCCGCACCGAGCGACGGGCAAGTTCGATCTCAAGCTGCCGCGGGCCGCCTCGGCAAGCTCGCTCGGCTTCGAGTTCGGCAATGTGCTCGACTCGTTCACCCTCGACATCACCCTCAATGCACTCGAGACCGAGGGCTACGCGCGGCGTCTATCCCAGCCGAAGATCGCGACGCAGAACAACGAGAAGGCCGAGATCGAGCAGGGCTTGAGGATTCCCGTCGTCAGCACGACAGCCACCGAGATCGACGTGCGCTTCGTCTCGGCTTCGCTGCGCATGATGGTGACGCCTCAAATCACCGCCGAGGGAACGATCATTCTTGAGGTGGAGATCGAGAACAACTCGCCAGACTTCGTCAACACCGTTGGCGACGTGCCCGCCATTAACACGCAACGCGCTCAGACCACGGTGCTCATCGCCGATGGGGGAACCACGGTCATTGGCGGCATCTTCACTGTGAATGAAGGTCGGAACGATGCTGGCGTGCCCTGGTTCCGGAACATTCCGGGCCTCGGCTGGCTCTTCCGTTCGAGAAACATCCAAACCCGCGACCGTGAGCTGTTGATCTTCATCACGCCGCGGATCATCAAGGCTTCCTGACAAGCCGGGAGAGAGAGCGACCATGATTGCTTGGACGAGAAACTGGTTGCCGTTGGTGCTACTCATGGCAGTCGTCGCTTTGGTGGCCATCGGCTGCAACAGCTCAATCGACGACCCGGACAAATCGGAGAACCAGGTGACGGTCTCCGGAGCGAAACCGACGGAGGCTTGCGTCGACGTCGACGGGGAGCTGATCGATGAGGACGGTGACGGCACGAAGGAGTCCCGCGTCTTCACGAGCTTCGAGCAGACGATCGGCTTCAGCTCCCGCGTGCGCGCCGGGGCGAAGGGCCCTTTCCATGACGTCATCTTCACTTCCGTGGATATCGCCTACTCCATGGGCAGGAGCGCTCCCCCGAATCGCACCGAGGGCGTGACGATCACCGTTCCCTCCGGCGGGACTTCAAACCATGGGATGACGACGATCCTCTCGACGGATACCGCCGCGGGCTACTTCATCCTCGGCGACAAGGGTTGGATCGACATGACCTTCCGCGGAAAGGATGCCGCAGGCAAACCTATGACGGCCACAGGGCGCTTCCAGGTCCGAACCGCCACAGCCTGCGGTGGCAGCGGCGGTGGGGAGTAGCGCTCTGCTGTGCTCGTTCATGGGGCTTTTGCACCGGCGTGGCGCGGAGGGCGTCTCGCGACGGCGCCGCGTGGTGGTGACATCACGCGTCCTGGCAGGAGCGGGATGGAGAGTGTGAGGCAGCGCGCCAACCGACATGCGTCCCTGAGAGGATGTCGCGGGCTGGTGGCTCATTCCTGTCGCGGAGAGCTCGCATGCCAACGGAAGTGATCAGCCTGTCGAGGCTTCTCTCCGAGGCCGGGCGTCTGTGTCCGGGGATCACCGACGCGCTGCTCGTCGATGCCGACGGTGTTCTCATCGAGACCGTTCGATTGGACGATTCGGGTGTCGATCCCGACGAAGTGGCCGTCGAGGGCCTTGCGGCTGCCGTGGCCGTCTCTCGCTTCTCCGCGGCTTCTCGGCTGGGTACTCCCTCAGAAAGCCTGATCACCGGCGAGCACGGTGTGAGCGTCATTCGCCGCGTCGAGGGCGCCGATGCCGTCGTGATCTTGCGCGCCGGCGAAGATGTCCTCGCCGGCCGCGTCCGCTTCGCGGCGCGGATCATAGCGGGGCGCCTTGCCCCTCATCTCGCAGGCTGACTCACACTCAAGCGTCGACGTGGTAGCATCCGGCGAGCCGTTCGCCCGGTGGGGTCGGGTGGGTTGTGTTGAGGAGGGTTTCGTGGACGCCAAAGAGATCAAAGACCTGTTGCGTTTCGTGCGCAAGGCAGGCTTCCAGGAATTCGAAGTGCGGATGGACTCCTTCCGGTTGCGGGTTGTCAAGGATTTACCGCAAGTCGGCGCCACCTTTACGCCGGTTGCTCATCCCGGCGTCGTTGCGCCGGCGCCAGCGCTTGCCTCACCGTCGATTCCCCCGGTGCAGGCCGGCTCGGGAGATACTGGGCAGGAGGCACGTTCCGGGTTGGCTGAGATCGTGGCCCCCATGGTCGGGACCTTCTATCGCGCGCCTAGCCCCGAGGCGGACCCCTTTGTGCAGGTGGGTGACCGCGTTGCTGTGGGGCAGACCTTGTGCATCATCGAGGCGATGAAGTTGATGAACGAAATCGAGGCTGAAGCCGCCGGTGAGATCGTCGAGATTGTCCCGGGAAACGCGCAGCCGGTCGAGTACGGCGAGACGATCTTCCGTATTCGTCCCGACCGTTCGGCCTGATGCGTCCGCTAAGTTGCCGCAGGTGGCGTTCCCCGAAGCGCGGTTCAGTTGTGCTCCGCGTTCGCCGCAGAGAACTCCATGGCTAGTCCAGGTTTCAAGAAGGTCCTGATCGCGAACCGTGGAGAGATCGCGTTGCGGATCATCTGGGCTTGTCGGGAGCTCGGCATTCGCACGGTGGCCGTACATAGCGATGCCGACCGAGATTCCCTGCACGTGCGCTTCGCGGACGAAGATATCTGCATCGGACCTGCGCCGAGCATTCACTCTTACCTCAACGTCAAAGCCATCATCTCTGCTGCCGAAATCACGGGGGCGGAGGCCGTTCATCCGGGTTATGGCTTCCTTGCGGAGAACGCGCATTTTGCGGAGGTCTGCGAGGCCTGCGGCCTGTGCTTCATCGGCCCGCGCGCGGAGACGATCCGGCGCATGGGAGACAAGGCTGAGGCACGGCGGACGATGATCGAGGCCGGTGTGCCCGTCGTTCCGGGCAGTGAGGGCACGATCGACACGCTCGATGGCGTCGAAGAGCTCGCGGCTCGGCTCGGTTTCCCGGTGATCGTAAAGGCTTCTGCTGGAGGTGGTGGCCGGGGGATGCGTGTGGTGGAGGACGCCGCCGGACTGCGCGGGGCGATCGAAACCGCTCAGAGAGAGGCCGGGGCCTCCTTCGCCTCGGATGCGGTTTACCTCGAGAAGCTCTTGGCCAATCCGCGACACGTCGCGTTTCAGATCCTCGGCGACCGTTACGGCCACGTCGTCCATCTCTTTGAACGGGAGTGCTCGATCCAGCGCCGGCACCAAAAGGTCATCGAGGAGGCTCCTTCGCCGGCTCTCGACGCCGATCTACGCCGGCGGATGGGAACGGCCGCTGTGGCGGCGGCGAGGGCCTGCGGTTACGAAAACGCCGGCACCGTGGAGTTTCTGCTTGACGAGGACGGGTCCTTCTACTTCATGGAGATGAACACCCGGATCCAGGTCGAGCATC
>CAYSMT010000295.1:0-4530 GCA_964432135.1 uncultured Acidobacteriota bacterium | reverse complement strand
CCGGAGCTCTCGTCCAGGATGAACCGCCAGGGAAGTTTTAGGAGATGCTGCGACGACGCGCGGCAGACCGAGGCTCGTCACGATACCGGCCACCGCGAGGGCGACGAGAAGCAGACCGAGTAGGCCCGGGCTTTGCCCCATCAGTCCATGGAGCGCGCCTCCTACAGCACTTCCGAGGATGATCGCGAGGAAGGTCGCTCCTTCGACGAGACCGTTGGCACGGCTGAGCTGCGTCTCATCAAAGATCTCCGGCAGGGCACCGTACTTCGCCGGTCCGAAGAGAGTCGACTGAAAAGCCATCAAGAAGAGCACGAAGAGCATCCCCGTCGGGCTCGCGCCAAGAAGGGCCACGACGGCGAGAAGCATCGCGACGATCTCCAGGAGCTTGGCTGCAATCATGACCGAACGCTTGGAGAAACGATCAGCGAGCCGGCCCGCATGGGCCGAAGCTATCAAAAAGGGCAGCATGAAAACCGCTCCAACCAGAGCGACACCCGTTGCGCGAACGCCATCCTGCTCGGCCTGTGCAAGAAACTCCAAGGAGACGAGCATCTTGAACATGTTGTCATTGAGTGCCCCGAGAAAGAGCGTGAGCAGAAAGGAACACATGCCCTTGCGACCTAATACTCCAGGGGCTCTGAAGGGGTTCATTGATCCTCCTACGGGCGGGGGAAGCAAGACCAATGCCGCGACGAGTTACCACGGTAAACAACTGATATTTAAAGGATTCGCGAAGACACTGCGCTCCCGCTTCAGGCCTGGTGCGCAGCAAGGGGAGCACGACGCGCAGTCCACTGCGCATCTCAGGAGGCATCATCGCGCTCCATGATCACCATGCTCGTCAACGTCGCCGCCACCCGTCTTCGGCGTCGCCGCAGCGCTGACAGGCTTCGAGGCGCCGCCGCCGATCGCCCGAGCAAGCTACTCGGACAAGCGACCGTGCCGCTGATGCTGCCCAGCTTTGGCATCCGGATGCGCCGCGTATGCCGACGCCGCCCCATGGTGTCCCTCGTCCGTCAATGTAGCGCTGCGCATGGGACCAGGGCTCGCGGGGGTCTGTTGTGGGCCCAGCTTTTCGAGCTCTCCAGCGTCGAACACGGCGTCGTGCTCGTCACGAGCGTGCTCCCTTCGGCCGTGATGAACTTCGTGCTGGCAAAAAACCACAACCAGCAGGGCAAGGAGGTGGCGAGCGCTATCTTCCTCGGAACGCTGCTCTCATTGCTGAGTATCCCAGCGGTGCTCTCCTACCTCGTCTGAAGTGTGGGGGATCTTGCGAAGCGATTATCAGACCGGCGGCGCAGCGATGACAGTGCAGACAACGCGACGCTCCCGGCGCGGCCCGTCAAACTCGCAGAAGAAGATGTTCTGCCAACGGGACAGACCGAGAACACCTTCAATGATGGGAAGCGACTCGGAGGGCCCCACCAACCCGGCCTTCAGATGGGCATCGCCATTGCCGTCCTGCTCATCATGGCGCCATACGCCGCGCGGTATGAGCTGGCGCAACAACGCGATGACATCTGTCTGAACGCTCTCGTCCCAGTTCTCCTGGATCATGATCGCCCCGGTGGCGCCCTGGGCATAGACACAAACGAGGCCGTCGCGAACGGCGCTGCGCGCCACGACACCTTGAACTTGATCGGTGATGTCAACGAGCGCCTCGCGGCTCCGGGTCGACAGTGTGATCGTCTCCCTCATCGGCTCTCCTCGAGATGTTCCTCCTTCAGGAAGAAAGGGACTTCTCTTCGGGATTCTACCCGGATAGTATGCCGCGCAAGATGATGGTCGTTCTCCAGCTTGAGCGCCTCGGAGACCTTGCCCAAAGTCTCGCCGCGCTGCGCTGTGCGGCGAGAGCACACGACGAGACGCTACTCGTTCTCCACAGCGCCTACACCGAGCTTGCGCGACAACTGGTCCCAGGTGATGTTGTGCTGCGCCCTGCCTCGAAGGAGCGTGTCCTCGCCCTCCAAGATCGCCTGGCAGCCCATGACCCCGGATGGCGTCAGGAGGCCGCACGCCTCGTGGATGAGCTCGAGCTGCCCAAAGATGCACGCGTGGTCAACCTCGGCTGGCACCGCCTCGGTCTCGCCTGCGCGAGCGCGATGGGAGAGCCGCTGTGGGGCGGACGCATCTCCTCGGCGGGAGAGCAACTCTTCCCCGGCCCCTTCGCGAGCTATTTGCTCACGGCGGTCGACATCCGACCCCATGGGCGGCTACACATCGCAGACCTGCGCCGACTGCTCACCGAGGAGGCCCTGTCAAGCGGGAAGGCCTCGGGCAGCGCAGACGAAGTCCCGGAGCGCGATCCATCCCTCGTCGTCCCGCGCCATCTGCACGGCCGGCCCCGGGTGGACCCGGGCAACGGAAGCGTCATCCTCGCACCGAGCTCATCCCAGCCACAACGGCGACTCGCGCCCGAGGCGCTCGGCCGGCTCGCCCGGGCGCTTAGCGATGAGGGTTATCGGGTCGAGATCAACGCAACGGAGGAAGAGCTGCCCTTGGCGAAAGATATCATCGCCGCCTCGTCCGGTGCCGCTCACGGCCTTCCCACGACGCTAGATCTGCCCGCTCTGGCCGAGCATCTTTCCGCGGCCTCCCTCGTCGTTGGCGCCGACACCGGCCCGCTGCACCTCGCCTGCGCACTCGGCACGCCTGTGGTCATGCTACTGACCGGCGGATCCCACACTTGGGAGACCGGGCCTCTTGCGCCAGGCAGCGTGGCCTTGCAAGCACCCCTCGACGCGACGCACGGCCAGCCGTTCCCTGATCGGCTCCTGCGACGCGCCTGCCTGGCCGCCCTCGCCGGCGAAGAGGCCCTCGATCAGATCCCGGCTAACGCTGGCGAAACGAAGGTCTGGCTCCGAGCTTCGGCTGATGAAGAAGACAGCCTGGGAGGTGTCGTCTATCGCCGGCCAGGCCAGGCCATCGATGAAGCGTCCCGACTCTCCCGTGCCCTGCTCGCCCGCCTCGCGGGACGTCACGCGACGGCCCTCTCCCTACAGCAGCTGGGTTCTGATCCCGAGCCCGCGAGGGTGCTCGCGCGAGGCGCCTCCGCCCTCGAGGGACTCTGCACGGGAGCATTGCGGTGGATCGAACAAGAACATCCGGCGGAGGCTGTTCGCGCGCTCGCCCGGGTCACGCCGCTCATCGAGGGTATCGTGAGCATCGCCCGGCAGATTCCGCCCCTCGCCCCGGTTTGCGTCGCCACCCGCAATCTCATCGCCAATCTGCCGGCGGCCGGACCTGTCGAGACGATCCGCGCCCATCAACAGATCGCGCGGCGCTTGACGGAAGCCCTGCACCTCGCCCTTGGCTAACGCCCTTCCGGAAACAAAAATCTGATCATTCGCGTCGTGAGGATCAACCCTCGGGATAGAGCATGGCGTACCGTCTCCCGAGCAGCTTGAGCCGCTTCGAGGAAAGACCACCCAACACCTCGACCGCACGGCGCAAACGCATGCGCGTCATGTCCGAGCCGAGGATCTCCATCGACTGATAAAGCGGCGTCGACACGCTCGCGCCAGAGAGCGCCACATAGAGCGGGCCGAGCAGGACGCGCAGCTTGAGCCCCCACTTCTCGGCGAGTTCCCGGAGGAGCGCCTCAAGAGGCTCGGCACGGAAGTCTCGAAGCTTTTCGAAACGCCAGATGGCCACCTGCAAGAGCTCGGCGAGTTCTTCGGGCGGGCACCCCTTGAGCACGAGCGCTTCAGGGGCGTAGGGCACCTCGTCGGCAAAGAAGAAGGCCGTTAGAAAGCCCCAGTCCGCCAGCGTCTCCAGCCGAGGCTGCACGAGCGGCACGATTCGTTCGATCATTTCCGGGCCAAGCGCCCACTTGGAAAGCTCCTCGCAAAGCGCCGGCGCGTCATAGTCCTCGCGGATGTAGCGCGCGTTGAGCCAGCGCAGCTTCTTCACATCGAAAACCGGACCACCAAGGTTGATCTCTTCGAGGCGAAAATGCTTGATCATCTCCTCGAGGGTGAACTTTTCCTCACCGCCAGGCATCGACCAGCCGAGCATCCCAAGGAAGTTCAACAAAGCCTGGGGCAAGAAACCCGCCCGGCGGTAATAGTTGATCGAGGTCGGATTCTTACGCTTGGAGAGCTTGGACTTGTTCTTGTCCGCGTTACGCAGCAGGGGCAAGTGACAGAAGGCAGGAGGCTCCCAGCCCAAGTCCTCGTAGAGCTTGAGATGCTTAGGAACCGAGTTGATCCACTCCTCGCCACGGATGACATGTGTGATACCCATCAAGTGGTCGTCGACGACGTTAGCGAGGTGATAGGTCGGAAACCCATCCGATTTCATGATGATCTGATCGTCGACCGAGGCCCAATCCTTACGTATCTCGCCATGCAGTATGTCCTTGATCACGCAGTGCCCATCGCGAGGCACCTTCATGCGGATCGTATGCTCCTCACCGGCTTCCGCCCGCCGCGTCGACTCTGCGACCGCCCGCTCGCGGCAGGTCAGATCGAAGAGCGCGGGAAGCTTTTTCTCCCGCTGCTCGGTACGCATCCTCTCAAGATCATCGCG
>CAYSMT010000294.1:0-4534 GCA_964432135.1 uncultured Acidobacteriota bacterium | reverse complement strand
AGGCCGTTCTGAGCGTGCTCGCTGCTGGAGAAGAGTCGGCTCTCGGTGGTCGGCCGCTCCCGAGCTAGCTCAAGCAGGAATCTCGCCGCTGGCGACGATGCGCGCCTCCCCAGAGAGAAGAACGCGACGACCCGGGGGCTCGACCTGCACGAAGAGCACTTGTTGCGAAGGCGGCAGGATGCGCACGCGCTGTTCTCCCCGTGTCCGGGCCAGAAGGAAACCTGCCGCAATGGCCGCGCTTCCACAGGCGAGAGTCTCACCTGAGCCGCGTTCGAAGGTGCGCAGAGCGATCGTTTTCGCGTCCACGAAACGAGCAAGACTCAGGTTCACCTGCCCTTCAAATCGCGGGTGGGCCGCGAAAACGGCGCGCGCGAGACACGAGAGACGAGGCGCCGGCGTCCCCTCGGTAAAGAAGACGAGATGGTCCACTCCCGCATCGACCATCGTTCCCTTGAACAGCGTGCCGTCGATCTCGATGTCGATGCGATCGGCGAAGATGTGGGGTTCCTCAACTTCGACGGTGACTTCGTCGCTTCCGACCCATGCGCGATGCGTGCCGCAAAAGTGCAGCAAAAGCTCGCTCGAGGTAAGACCCTCGTGCACGGCGAAACGCGCGGCACAGCGCGCGCCGTTGCCGCAAAACGCGGCGTCACTTCCGTCAGCGTTCCAATAGCGCACATGAACTTCGTTCGTCGCAGCTGGCGAGACGAGCAGCAAGCCGTCTGCGCCGAGTTCCAGACGTCGGCGACAGACGCGTGCCGCGAAGGCCGAGGCGCGCGTTTCTTGCATATGGCGCGCGTCGATGACAATGAAGTCGTTGCCGGCCCCGCTCATCTTCGTAAAGCGGACCGAGCTACTCATCGCGTACGATCCCGCGAGGATGCCCACCGTCGGTGCGGGCCGCAACCCAGCGACTCGGGCCCACCGTTTCCGAGCGGTTGCCTTCCCGATCCACGCTCGTGACCCGGTAGCGATAGCGTACGCCAGGTCGGAGCCGATCATCGACCAGATCGGCATCGGGAACCTTCACACGAGCCCGCTCGACCCAAGTGCTTTGCCCCTCTTGTTGGCGCTCGACGACGGCCAACGCCTCATCGGGCGATCCGCCCGAAAACCAAAGCACGCGAATACGCCCCCCTTCCGCGACAGCCTCGAGGTCTTGCACAGCTAAGGGCGGAAAAACGTCGCGGTAGACGAGGGGCTCGGGTTTCACAAGCAGGGACTCCACGGGAATGCCCGCAGAAGGCATCGTCGTCGCGAAGGCGTACTCGGCGATATGTCCGTAACATAGCTGCGCGTCGATCGTTTCTCCCCGCGCGGCATCAACGGTAGCGAGCGTTAGCCATGGCGTGTCCCTGGCTGCGGATGGCGTCCCGTCAGAGAAGACGCGGCGGTAGATGCGGACTTTGCTGGCTCGGGCATCGCTTGGTGGCACCCAGCTCAGGCGGATGCGAGCTTCCTCTGCGTTGACGCTGACTCCCTCGAGTATCGGCAGATCGGGGCGAGCAGGGACGAGGGTCCGACGGCGGGAGGGCACCGAACGTCCGCGCGCATCCTCGAGAACGAGCGAGAGCACGAAGGCCTCCCCTTTTCCGAGCTGAGAAATGGGCCAACGATCACGGCGCGTCACACGCTGGCCTCGCTGTGGCTCCGCAAAATCCGGAAGCGGATAGGTTTTGGCGAGGCGTAAGTACTCGCGATCCCTCGAGTGCGACTCCCAACCCCTCGTCATCTCAGCGTTCGGCGCGGCGAAGACGAGAATGCTCGGGCGTATGTGACCCTGAAGCTCTCCCCCGCCGCGACGCTTGAGTTCGTAGCTGGCGAGAATTTCGAGCTGATCTCCCCGCTGATGCCAGTCGACCTTGGCTGGGGAAAGGGGCACGCGGGGCAAGGGCGGAATGGGTCGTCCACGATGACCGCAGCCGACGGCCGCGAGAAGGCCCGCCAGGATGAGCCAGCGCAATCTCACAGGACGTACCGAGAGAACTCGTCGTCGGCCGAAACCTCCGCCAGCGCATCGAGAACCTCTTGCCGACCTATGCTCACCTCGCCGCTCAGCTCATCGGGTGCGTCGAAGAGCACGCGTTCGAGTAAACGCTCCAGGATCGTCGCCAGGCGACGCGCGCCGATGTCTTCTGTGCGTTCATTGACTTGCTCGGCGAGGGTTGCGATCTGTCTTACCGCGACGTCATCGATCTTGAGCTTGACGCCATCTACGGCGAGTAGGGCGCGGTACTGGCGGAGCAGAGAGTTCTCAGGCTCGCGCAAGATACGTTCGAGATCATCTCGGGACAAGCGGGAAAGCTCGACGCGGATGGGAAGCCGACCCTGCAGCTCCGGCACCAAGTCGGAAGGTTTCGAGAGATGAAACGCCCCGGCTGCGATGAAGAGCACGTGGTCTGTCCGCACAGGCCCGTGCTTGGTCTGGACGATAGTTCCTTCGATGATCGGAAGTAGATCACGCTGCACGCCCTGGCGGCTCACATCGGGTCCCTGGCCCTATCCAGAAACGGCGATCTTGTCGATCTCGTCGAGGAAGACGATCCCGGACTGCTCGACCCGCTGGATGGCGTGTAGGGCCAAGTCGTCCTTGGCCAGATCCGCCTCCTCTTCCTGGCGAAAAAGCACGCCACGGGCTTGCTCAACGTTCATCGTCTCGCTACGAGTTTTCGGCGCGAACACTCCAGGCATCATCTCGCCGAGGCGGACATCGATCTCGTCCATCCCGGGTGCCCCGCCGATCTTGAACGCTGGAGGCGTCGCTTGCTGCACCTCGATCTCGACAAGGCGTTCTTCGAGCTGCTTCTCACGCAACTGCCGGCGCAAATCCTCGCGTGCCTCGAGACGTCCCCGGCCGCCTTCGCTCTCAGCTTGAACTGCCCCAGTCTTGACGAGCGCGTCAACGAGACGGTCTTCGACAGCACGTTCTGTGCTCGCACGCATCTGCTGGCGGCGGTGGCGTTTCTCCATCTCGATGGCGATCTCGACGAGGTCGCGGATCATCGATTCACAGTCACGCCCCACATAGCCGACCTCGGTGTACTTTGTCGCTTCTATTTTGAGGAAAGGAGATCCGGTGAGCCGAGCGAGACGCCTCGCGATTTCTGTCTTACCAACGCCAGTGGGCCCGATCATGAGAATGTTCTTGGGCAGAACTTCGTCGGCAAGATCTTTCGGAAGCTGCCGCCTGCGCCAGCGATTACGCAGTGCGATGGCAACAGCGCGCTTGGCCTCGTTCTGACCGACGATGTAGCGGTCGAGCTCGGCGACGACCTGGCGCGGCGTCAGGTCATCCAAACGCTCGCTCTCGCTCATCGCGGCGAGGGTCTCTTGATCGGGGCTTTCCGGCATGTAGAAGACCACCTTCAGTCCCCCTTCCTTGGCCCCAGCATTTCGCAGACGATCGTGTCGTTGGTATAAATATCGATCTCAGCAGCGATCTGCAGCGCCGCTCGAGCTATCTCATCCGCGGCGAGCTCACTGTGCCGGCGCAACGCCCGGGCCGCCGCGAGCGCAACGGCCGATCCGCTCCCGATAGCAAGGATGCCGTCGTCGGCCTCGATCAGGTCGCCTGTGCCCGAAAGCAGCAACACATGATCTTTGTCGGCTACGACCAACAACGCTTCGAGACGCCGCAAGGCTCGGTCCGTTCGCCATTCACGCACCAGCTCGACCGCGGCACGTTCCAAGCGCGTGTTGGCTTCCTCGAGCTTGCCTTCGAAACGGGAAAAGAGTGTAAACGCATCCGCTGCACCACCTGCGAAACCCGCAAGCACACGGCCCCCGGCGAGGGTACGCACTTTCAAAGCGCTTCCCTTGACGATGGTCTTGTCAAGAGTGACCTGACCGTCCCCCGCAATGGCGACGCACTCTCCCCGACGCACGGCAAGCACGGTCGTCGAGCGGATTCTCATGAGTTCGCCTCGCTCTTCGCCTGGGCCGAATCATCGCCCCGAGCAAGACGCTGCTGCAGATCACGGACATCCTGGCTCTGGCTGCGGCTCGGATACTCCTTGCGCAGGCGCTCGAGCACGAGGCGGGCCTCCTCGGGATTACCGACAGCAATCTGGGCGCGTAGTAGCTCAACCATCGCGTCCTCCCGCCTACGCGTACCGGGGTAGAGGTCAATGAGCTTGCTCAGTCGATGAATAGCTCCTGGCAGGTTATCCTTGCGCAGATAGAAGCGCGCCACAGCCCATTCATGGGCGGCCAACTTGTCAAAAGCACGGATGCGCATCCCCATTGCGGCGCTGCGCCACGGGTCCTCTGGTGCCAGGTCATGGACCATGGCATCGAAATGCTCGAGCGCACGCTGCGTGTACTCCTGGTCGTTCTCTGGATCCTCCGACTGGAGGAACAGGCACACACCAACCTGAAAGCGCGCGTAGGTCGCTTTTTTGTGTAAAGGATAGAAGTTGATGAATTGCTCGTAGCGGCTCTGCGCTTCAACAGCGTTGATAACCCCATACTGATAGAAGTAGGTGTCAGCCAAGGCGAGTTTGATCTTGGGGTCGAGCTCGGGATCAATCGGATT
>CAYSMT010000293.1:0-4535 GCA_964432135.1 uncultured Acidobacteriota bacterium | reverse complement strand
CAGCGTGGACGAAGCTCGCACGCTTGCCGGTGAGATCGGCTACCCCGTGCTGCTGAAGGCTACGGCGGGCGGGGGCGGCAAGGGGATGCGCATCTGCCGCAGCCCGGACACCCTCGAACAGTCCTTCACCGAGGCCAGCCGCGAGGCGGAAGCCTCCTTCTCGAACGCAGGACTTTACCTCGAGAAGTTCATCGAACGCGGCCGTCACATCGAGTTCCAGATCCTCGCCGATCGTTGGGGCCAAGTACTGCATCTTGGCGAGCGCGAGTGCTCAGTGCAAAGGCGGCACCAAAAGCTCGTCGAAGAAGCTCCAAGCCCCGCGATGAGTGAGCAGGCCCGGGCGCGATATGGCGCGCTGGTCTGTCAGGCCGTCGCGGCCGTCGGTTATGAGGGGGCGGGCACCGTGGAGTTTCTACGCGCACCGGATGGCGAGCTTTACTTCATGGAGATGAACACGCGCCTGCAGGTCGAACATCCGGTCAGCGAGATGATCACGGGGATCGACCTCGTCGAATGGCAGCTACGCATTGCAGCCGACGAACGCCTCTCGCTGCGCCAGGATGAGATCCGTCTCGATGGTCACGCCATCGAGGCCCGGATCAACGCCGAAGATCCGGCGCAGGATTTTCTTCCCTCACCCGGCCGGATCACATGCTTCGACTTCCCGCGTGTGGTCGGCTCGGGCACGATTCGCGTGGACAGCCACATCGAGGCGCCCGCCGACGTGCCACCCTTCTACGACTCGCTCATTGCCAAAGTCATCGCCCATGCGACCACTCGAGAAAAAGCCATTGACGCGCTGTGCGAGTGCCTCGAAGGTGCACTGGTCGAAGGCGTAGCGACAACGATCCCAGCACATCTCGAGATCTTGCGCTCAAAACCCTTCGCCAGCGGTGATTACGACACGGCGCTGATCGAAGACCTGCATCGCAACGCTCACTGAGGACGCCCCGCCATGGCACGCATGACCCTTCACCCGATCGGACGCCCGCTCGCTGAGCAGGCCGCCAAGACCAATCGCGAAGCTATGGCGCCGCTGGAAGCCGAGCTTTTCAGAAAACGCGCCAACGTGCGCGCAGGCTGGGGCGAAAAGTACATCGAACGCGCCCATCGCAAGGGCAAGATGACGAGTTGGGAGCGTATCGAGGCTCTGCTCGACCCGGGCACCAGCCCACTGGTCGTCAACACCCTCGTCAACGACGACGAGCTGCTCGGACCGGACAAACGCCAATCTCCCGGAGCCGGAGTCATCACGGCCTTCTGTCGGATCGAAGAGCGTTGGGTCATGGTCATCGCCAACGACAACACCGTCGCCTCGGGCTCGTGGTGGCCCCGTACGCCAGAAAAGATCGAACGCGCCCAGGAAATGGCCTTGCGCCTTCGCGTGCCTGTGATCTATCTCGTGGACTGCTCGGGCCTTTTTCTCCCGGAACAGGCGAAGACCTTCCCGGGACGCACGGGCGCCGGTGCGATTTTTAAGTGGAACTCATGGCTCTCCGCCGCGGGCGTGCCGCAAATCGCGGGCGTCTTCGGTGACTGCATCGCTGGCGGCGGCTATATGCCGATCATCAGCGATGTCGTCTACATGACCGAGCAAGCCTACATGGTCATTGCGGGCGCCGCCCTCGTGAAGGGGGCGAAGTCGCAGAAGATCACCTCGCTCGACATCGGCGGCCCGAATGTTCATGTGCATCTGTCGTCGTGTGCAGATTTTCGCGTACCAGACGACGCGACATGTCTCGCGCGCATCCGTGACGAGATGAAACGGCTGCCGAGCTCCGCCGTGGAATACTACCGCCGGGAAGCCCTTGCCGCGCCGCCTCGTTTCGATCCCCAGGAGCTCTCCGCGCTCTTCCCACCGGACTACCGGCACGCCTACAAGCTCGAGCAGGTGCTCGCCCGCCTCGTCGACGACTCTCTCTTCCGGGAAGTGCTCGGTGAGACCGGTCAAGAGATAGTCTGTGGCATTGCCCGCATCTCGGGGCTATGGGTCGGGATCATCGCGAACAATCCGGAGCTGTCCGACCATCCGGAACGTTTTGGCGAGAAGCGACCCGGGGGCATTCTCTACCGAGAGGGAATCGCAAAAATGAGCCAGTTCTCCCGCGCTTGCAACGACGACGGCATTCCTCTCATCTGGCTCCAAGATGTCTCCGGCTTCGATATCGGCCCCGAAGCGGAAAAGCGTGGATTGCTCGGCTACGGCTCCTCCCTGATCTATACCAACAGCACGAACACCGTCCCCATGTTGACCGTCCTGCTCCGCAAGGCCTCCGGTGCGGGCTACTACGCGATGGCCGGCTTGCCCTATGAACCGGTGATGCAGCTTGCCACGCCGATCACCCGTCTTGCCGTCATGGAAGGGCGCACGCTGTCCATCGGCGCATTTCGAACCAAGCTCGACGACGACTTCAAGGTCATCGCGAGCACAGAAGAAGAACGCATGAAGGTGGAGCGGGGCATGAAGGCCGTTGAAGAGCTCATCAGCGCCGACATGGATCCGCACAAAGCCGCGCGGCAGATGGATGTCGACGAGGTCATCGCTATGAGCGAGCTGCGCACCTACCTCGCAGGCTTCGCGGAGATGGCTTACCAAGCGACGGGCTATCGCACAGTACGTAACCCGCGGATCTGGAGCTTGCACGATCTGACCCTACTCGCTGACGAGGCGCGCTGAGCTTTCGCCGCTCTCGTATGCGCGCAGAGCGGCCGAGTGCGCTAAGATGTTCCTATCTTCGCAGCAAGAAGCAGGAGCGATGCATGTCGCCACGAGTGGTCACCTTCCAGAAATGGATGCTCGAAAACGAGGGCTTTCTCGACAGTCTCGGCCGCTGCGCGGCGGAGCGCATCGCGAGTTCGATCCTCGAACGCGGCGAAGTCGACTGGGAGGAGGTCATCAACGGCCTCTCCCTTGATATGGAACGCGAGCTCAACTGGCTCGCCCCGCGTAACCAGGCCTGACCCTCATGCTTCGTGCTTCCTCGCGAGGACCCGTGCCCCGATGAGCCGCCCCGCACGCGCAGCCCTCGTCAGCCAGGACGACACGGGGCAGATGGTCGTCGCCGCCCCCACGCCAGGCAAGATTCGCTGGCAACGCCTTGTCGGAGAGGTCGTTCGCCCGGGCAGCCGCCTGGGGATCCTCATGCAGGGCCAGATGTGCTTCGACCTCGTCCTTCCCGATGGGGTGCAGGGCGGCCAGGTGCAGGATGTCCTTCTGAGCGACCCTTGGACGGCGTGTGAATACATGCAGGCGCTCAGCCATCTCACCGCGCCAAGCACACACGACCTTTCCGAGTCTGCAACACCGGGACATCGCGCCGACGCGGGCGGCCTGTACACAGTTCCTTCACCCACGCACGGTAGCTATTATCGCCGTCCGTCTCCCGATAGCCCGCCCTATGTCGAGCTGGGCCAGGAGATCAGCCGCGGAGACACTCTTGGCTTGGTCGAGGTCATGAAGTGCTTTTCCCCGATTCACTTCGAGCCACCAGCAGGTTTCGAATGTGGCATCGTGCGCGAACTCGTCGCCGCGGACGGCGCCGAAGTCCCGACGGAAAGCCCGTTGCTGCGCATCGAATTGCTCTGACTCACCAGCCTAGCTCGGCAGCAACGCAAAAAACATTTCAGGAAAGACCCGTTCCTGGCACAATCGCCGCGGGCTCACCAACGCTAACAAGCTGTATGCCGAAGGCCCTCCAGGCCGCCGCTCCCGTCAGGACCTCCTCGGGCGCGCCGCTCCCGGCGATGCGCCCCGTGTCGAGCAACAACAACCGTTGTGGGCCCCGCAAGGCAAGGGTTAGCTCGTGCAACGAGAGGACAACGGCGATGCCCTCCCGCACGAGACCGTCAAGCATCTCGAGCAGACCGCAGGCGTGCCCGATATCGAGGGACGAGGTGGGCTCATCGAGCACGAGTACACGGGCACGCTGAGCGATAGCCCGGGCGATGAAGACGCGGCGCCGTTCGCCGCCGGAGAGAGTCGGAAGCGTACGCCCCGCGAAGGAGAGCACGTCCGCGCGATACATGGCTTCCTCGACAGCCTCGATATCATCCCGCGTGAACGAGCGGAACGCACCGAGCTGCGCGAAGCGCCCGAGACGCACGACCTCCCTCACGCTCAGAGAGAACGAGCTCGCGCATTCCTGCGGCAAGTAGGAGACGTGGCGTGCGATCTCCCGGCGAGACATCCCCTCGAGCCGACGTCCCCCGACAAGCACGAAGCCGTCGTCTACAGGAAGAACACCGACGAGCGCGCGTAGTAGCGTCGACTTCCCGGCACCGTTGGGACCGACGACGACCAGCATCTCACCCGAACACAGGCTCAGAGAAACCTCGGCGAGAACCTGCCGGCGACCGAAGCGCACACCAATCCCTCGCGCCTCGAGGAGTGCTTCGCGTCGAGAGCCCGGGCTGGACTTCGTAACCATAGGTTGGCTTGGTAGCACGTCCGCCGGGCGCTGCCAAGCTCCCCTGAGCTTTGGCGCGCCGTCTCGCCTTAGCGTAGAGCCGTGAGAATCCGGGCCTCGTCCGCCCCA
>CAYSMT010000292.1:0-4540 GCA_964432135.1 uncultured Acidobacteriota bacterium | reverse complement strand
ACCCACATCCTGCGCGCATCGTTCGCCGGATGCCCCTGCGTCCTCCTCTGCCCTCCTCTGGCCCGATCTTCTCCCCGGATAACACGCGTTGGATAGAGGAGGAGCCCCTTCCGCGGGAGGGCTTCGAGCAAACCTCGCGTCTCACCCCCTCGATCCCGATCCGCGCCATGCCGGAAGCACCCCCTGGGACGAATCCCCAGATCTCGTCACCACCCCGGCGCACCGCCAGCGCTCCATCACCGCGCCTCCACCGCACCGAACCCGTTCCGGTCCATCGCGATCCGGCCATGGGATCTGAAGCCGCGGAGCTCCAGCTTGCGGCATCACAACCCACTCACACCCGCCCGAGAGGGCTCTCGACACCTCCTGCGTTGCCGCGACTCGATCGCCCGCGACCCAAGACCGCGGCGACCCACCGCAACCGTGACGCGAGACGCCCGGCACCGGCACCGGCGATCGAGGCGGGCGCGCCCCCATCCAAGGACGCTTCTGCGACAAAAGGTCCCATCCCTCTTGCTCGCTTGTCAGAGCTCGATGCCCCGCTCTCCCTCGTCGAGTCAAACAAGCCCGAGAGGACTCCCGACGCGAAGCTGGCCGGTGTGCACGGTCGCGTCTTCCTCAACCTACTCATTGGTCCCGGCGGCACGGTGATCGAGGCCCGGGTCATGATCAATCCCGGCTACGGCCTTGGCGAAGCGGCCCGCAAAGCGATCCTCCATTGGCGCTATGCGCCCCCAGAGCGCGACGGCCAGCCCGTCCGCGTGTGGAAGACCGAGGTGGTCGAGTTCTCCGAGTAGTCTGTCGCGGCATTCCCTTCGAAAGGAGCTACCTGAAATCTTTCCACCCACCTCGGGCGAGAAAGCGGGGATCTTGTATGAGGCGCAGACTTCCATCTGGCAGATAGCACCTAAGACACGCGAAAAGGCACCCCGAAAGGTGCCTGATCGATAGCCAGCGCGGAACAAACGGGTGGCACGCAGCGAGCGTGCGCATGAGACCGGTGGCTAGCGCTTCGCGCTCTTGCGATCGCTCTTACGACGTTTGCGGTCGTTTTCACGGCGGCGGCGACGACGACGCTCGGAGGGCTTCTCGTAGTACTCGTGCTGGCGGATCGCCTTGCGAATACCGAACTTCTCTACCTTGCGCCGGAAACGGCGCAAGGCCTTCTCGAGGTCTTCCTTCACCACCACGTAAGTTGAATCTGGCATCTCGCAACTCCACAACGGCTCTGTCGCGACGACTCCGGACGGGACCGGCACCCGGGGCTTCCGCCGCGAAAAGAGCCCAAAGCAGCGACAAAAACCCATTGAACACCCAGTCCCTGGCGTCGGTACCCGGGTGCCCCGAAAGGTCAAGATCGCTCTTGCAGGTTCCGGCGCTAGGGTACGGTTTACGGGAGGGCGTGTCAAACCTCATGCCCGATCTTGGCGATCGCCTTCGCGCCAAGTCCAGACAAAGGAACAACTTGACGCCGGAGGCCCGCCTGATTAGGCTCTGTGCCGGAGAGCGCTCGGAGGGGCTCACCGGCGCAGGTACGAGTGAGCGCCACAAGGATACAGACGCGATGGCCTGGTTCCGCAAAGCCAAGAAGCCGAAGACCGCCAACTCGAGCCGCACTTCTCCGGTGCCGGAGGGGATGTGGATCAAGTGCAAAGGCTGTGCGGAGATCATCTACCGCCAGGAAGTCGTACGCCGGGCCTGGGTCTGCCCAAAGTGTGGATATCACTTTACGGTGACCGCACGTCAACGCCTCGAAGGCCTCTTCGATGACGGTCAATTCGAAGAGTTCGACAGCGCCCTCGCGTCGGTCGATCCGCTGCGATTCAAAGACAAGAAGCTCTACCGCGATCGCCTCAATCAGTACCAAAAAAAGACAGGTCTCGGCGACGCCGTGCTCAACGCTAGCGGAAGCATCGCGGGTGTACCCATGATCGCCTGCGCGATGGAGTATGGCTTCATGGGCGGATCGATGGGCAGCGTTGTCGGCGAGAAGATCACGCGCGCGGCTGAGCGCTCTCTCGAGGAACGTGTGCCTTTGCTTATCATCTCGACCTCCGGTGGCGCCCGGATGCAGGAGGGTGCGCTCTCGTTGATGCAGATGGCGAAGGTCTCCGCCGCCCTTGCACGCCTCCACGAGGCAGGTATCCCCTACATTTCGGTACTCGCAGATCCGACCACTGGAGGTGTCACGGCATCCTATGCGATGCTCGGCGATGTGAACATCGCCGAGCCCGGCGCGCTGATCGGTTTCGCCGGCCCGCGCGTCATCGAGCAAACGATCCGTCAGAAGCTGCCCGAGGGCTTTCAGCGCGCTGAGTTCCTGCTCGAGCACGGCATGGTCGACATGGTCGTCGAGCGCCGCGAGCTGCGCGAAACCCTCGCACGCCTGTTACGCTTGCTCTGGAGCGCCACCTAGGGCAGCCTAGGGGCAATCAAGCGCCGCAGGCGCCCTCTGTAGCCCCCAACCTGGTAGTCCCCCATGACGGATCAACGCATCGAGCCACTTCTGTCGTGGCTCTTTTCCCTGAGCGGCCCGTCCCTTAAATGGGACATCGAGACGGCGCGAGCATTCGACGCGCGCCTCGCCCACCCGAGTCATGCCTTTCCCTCGGTGCATGTCGCCGGGACGAACGGAAAGGGCTCGGTCGCCGCGATGGTCCAGGCCATGGCGATGGAATGCGGCCTGCACGTGGGGCTGTTCACGAGTCCCCATCTCGTGCGTCCCGAAGAGCGCATCCGCATCGACCGGGACGACATCTCACGTACGCGCTTTCGCGAGCTGATCCTCGAGCTGCGCCGAGAGGCCGCAGCGGGCCTCGCGGAGGGATCGCTCCCGAGACACCCATCATTCTTCGAGATGATCGCTGCCGCTGCCTTCATTCACTTCAGGGAGGAAAGCGTCGACTTAGCCGCGATCGAGACAGGCCTTGGCGGACGACTCGATGCCACGAATGTCATCACCCCCGAGCTGAGCATCATCACGACGATCGACCTCGACCATCTCAAATCTCTCGGCGGCGATATCACGTCGATCGCCGATGAAAAGGCGGGCATCATCAAACCTGGCATCCCTGTGATCGTAGGCTGGATCCCGGAGCTTCCCCTCGAGCGACTGCGCGAGGCCGCACGTCAGAGAGAAGCCCCTTTCCACTCGGCGGTCGATGAGCTGCAAACGCATGTACTCGAAACCCAGGATTTCGACCTCGTAACCCCTGAGCGAAGCTACCGCAGGCTGCGAACCCCGCTTGCGGGAAGACACCAAGTCGCCAACGCGGCTCTCGCCGTGCGCGCTATGGAGCTTCTCGCGGCCCGCGGCCTGCCAATCGACGCGCAGCGTGCGACAGAGGGGCTGATCAACACCCGCTGGGCCGGTCGTCTCGAGGCGATTGACTCCGGAGCACGTTTTCTGCTCGACGCGGCTCACAACGCCGAGGGCATCCAGGCGCTCGCGGAGCATCTGCGCGAACAGGACGCGCGTAAAGGTCGCCCGGCACCGCGCGTGCTCATCCTCGGACTGAGCGAAGGCCGACAGATCGAGACGATGCTGGCACCTCTGGCGGAACTCGTCGACGCCATCCTACTCACCCAGGCACGTACCCCCAAAGCCATCGAAGTGAAACGCCTCGAGGCCTCCGCGCGCAGCTTCTCGAAACCGGTGGAGACACCAGGTCACCCGGCACAGGCCATCGAGAGGGCCCGACGCCTCGCCAGCGCTCATGGGGAGGTGCTCGTCACGGGCTCGCTCTATCTTGTCGGCGATGTACGGCAGATCCTGCTTCATATCGAGGGTGCGTTACACCGGGCCGACGAACGCCTGCCGCCGTTACCACACCGGACCGAGCCTCTTCCATGAACTCACTTCCCGACCTCCCTGTCTCCGACACGCGCAACCCGGAGGAGCTCCGCCTCGTCCTTCCTCCGGGAGACGAGCGACTCGATCTCGCGCAGATCTTCGGCAACGAACACGAGGTCGAATTAGAGATTGGCATCGGTAAGGGACGCTTCATTCTCCTCGCTGCCGCGGGGCAACCCGAGAAAAACTTCCTCGGCCTTGAGATCGTGCGCGCCTACTTCGAGCACTCGCTGCAACGCGTGGCTAAGCGTAGTCTGCACAATCTGCGCCTGCTTCACGTGGAGGCTTTCGAGTTTCTCCGCTCGCGGCTTGAAGAGGCATCTTTGGCCGCTTGCCATATCTATTTTCCTGACCCGTGGCCCAAGAAGCGCCATCACAAACGACGCATCGTGCGTGAAGCGGTCCTCGACGAGCTGGCACGCGTGCTCCGGCCGGGGGGACTGATGCGCGTTGTTTCGGACCACGCCGGCTACGCACTCGTCATCCGAGAGGTCTTCGCAGCGCACGCTTTGTTCGAAGCGATGCCGCACGACGATGAGCTCTGGGCCCTTCCCGGGATGAGCGACTACACGGCTCAAGGGGTGACCAACTTCGAGATCAAGTACCGCCGCGAGGGACGACCGATCCACCGCTTCGCCTGGCGACGCGTCTGACAGGAAGAAGAAACATCATTCTCCGGACGTCGTG
>CAYSMT010000291.1:0-4544 GCA_964432135.1 uncultured Acidobacteriota bacterium | reverse complement strand
GGCCGTCGTGTAGACCCGGATGTCACCTCCGGCCTCCAAGGGATTCTGCACGATGAGGCCGCCTATCGTGCCATACCACATGCGACCGTCATCGTCCCGAACCATGCACCAGATGACGCTCTCCGAGGAGAGGCGGTCCTCAAGATAGGCCGTGAAGGGAATCGCGTGATAGAGCGAGACGCCACGGCCGTCCGTCCCGAACCAGAGGTTCCCTTCCCGATCGCGCATGGCGGCTTTGATCAGCTCATTGCCAAGCCCGTCTGGCACGCTGAAGCGTCTGACAGAAGAGATCGTTCGGCCTTCGCTCCCCATCGCAAGCCTCACCACACCGGCGGAAGCCGTGGCCAACCACAACTCTTGGAGGTCACCCTGGATGGCGGGAACGATCGCAGCAATGGTGATTCCTGGCGGAATCCCCGGAGCGGGTACGGATGCAGCATTCCAGTGCTCGCAACGCGTATCGCTCAGCGCGCAGGAGAACAGGCGGCCGTCCCGCGTCCCACCCCAGATACGGCCGCGGGCATCCTCGGCGAGAGCGGTGAAGACCAAACCTTCGCTGGAGTGCTTCTCGAAGGGTAGCTCTGACCCGTTGAGTTTCACGGCACGGCTGTAAACTCCGCCCTGCGTCGCGACCCACAACCGGCCACGGGAAACAACGAGCGAAAGAACATGCTCGTCGGGCAAGACCTCAGGCTTCACCGGCACGAGGCCTTGCTGCGGGTCGAGGCGCTGAAGGCCCGCGCCGTCGGTTCCTACCCACAGCTCACCGAGGGAGTCCTCCACGAGCACCGTCACCTGCGCGAGAGAGGCGCCACGGGGAGGGGGAAAGACCTCCCAAAGCTCACCATCAAAACGGGAGAGTCCACCTTCGAGATGCCCGAACCACAGGTTCCCCGTCCGATCGGCCAGACCGGCGGAGATCCGGTTGGTCAGCAGGCCTTCACGCTTGGTAAAGGTCGTGAAGTTCCGGCCGTCGAAGCGAGAGATGCCGTAGTCGGTTCCGAACCAAAGATAGCCCCCACGATCCTGAACGATGGCCAGAACTTGCGACTGGCTAAGTCCTTCCTCCACACCGTAGGTACGAAATATGGCGTGCTCGGCGCGAACAGGGACGGTAACGGTCAACGCAAGGATGACCGCGACGACAGGACCGCCAACGAGGCTCACGCGCAGCGCACAGCCCTCCCAAGACCTGCTCCCGCGCAAGACCGCGCAGGGTACTTCTTTTCGGACGCGAATGATCGGACTTGATCGCCGGTCGCGCTTCGAAGTCCCAGCAAGCGCGGGATTCCAGGCGATCTGGCGGAACGTACCGTAGGGAGATCATCTCGATTCCCGCGTAGATCCTCCTGCGCTCGGTAGGCCAGCCTGTGCACACAGGCGATCGTAGAGAAGCTCCTGGCGGCGAACCATCTCATCGATGTCCCACTCCAGGAGACCTTCACGCGCCCATTGCCCCATTTGGCAACGCAAAGCGGGTGCGGCCAGCAGCTCCTGCGTGCGCCGGGCAAGAGCCTCGACATCACCAGGCTCACACAGGTAGCCGTGGCGTCCATTCACGAGCGCCTCAGGGCTCCCGTTGACGGCGGTGGCCACGATGGCCTTGCCGCATGCACGGGCCTCTGGGATCACCCGCGGCAGACCCTCATGGCGAGAGGTCAGCACGAACAGGTCGAGATCGGCGAGAATGCGCTGGGGATCTCTCCTCCAGCCGAGCAAGTGAAAACGCTCGCCGAGTGCCGTCGAACCCAGAGCGCGCTCGACCGATCCACGCAGCTCCCCATCGCCGGCTAGCACGAAGTGAACGTCCTTCCGCTCCCGTCCGACCCGCTCGGCGAGCGCCACGAAATCGAGCGGCGCCTTCTGAGGCTTCAGGCAGGCGATCATGCCCACGAGAGGCACACCCTCGGCCAGACCAAGCTCTCGGCGGAGATATCCACGGTCTTCCGGCCGGCCAAATTCGGCTAGGCGAACACCGGAACGAATGATCTCGAAGGCCCCCAATGGCGCGATGCCATATCGATGGCCTTCGGCGGCGTCGGCGTGAGAAACCGAAACGAGTGCGGAGCCCAGCGTGGCGCCAAAGCTTTCGAGGGCCACATAGCACGCATGTCGTCGTGGAGCGAGAAGCGAGTGGAAGCTCCAACCGTGAACCGTATGTACGATGACGGGTACGCCCACGATCGCCGCCGCAAGACGCCCGAGAAGACCCGCCTTGGAGGAATGCGTGTGGACGAGATCGGGTCGCAGGCGACGCAAGCGGCGCACGAGATCGACCACCGCGCGAAGGTCCGCGAAAGGGCTTACTTCCCGCCGAAGCCAAGGGCATGTCTCGAAAACGAGGCCGGGAATACGCGCCGCATCGTCGTCGAGCAGCCCACCAGGACCGGCGATCAGGATGGTCTCGAAGCGACCACGATCGAGATGCTCGACGGTGTAGAGGGTATTCTGCTGAGCCCCTCCCAGCTCGAGCATGGTGATCAGGTGGCAGATTCTCCTCCGCCGCCCTCCCTCTTCAGGTACAGTCACGGTCGCGTCGTCCCAGAATCTTCTCAGCGACCTCGATGCCGTCGAGAAGCGCGCGCTCCATATAGCTGTAGGTCCAGGCACCGAAGCGGCCGATGGAGTAGATGCCCGCACCTTCGAGGCGAGCGAGTGCCTCCTCGACAACCGGCGTGCGCGCGAAGTCGTAGATCACATAGGCTGGATCAATGCGCGCGAGATCGTGGACCACGATGCGATCGGCGGGCACAAGCAGGCCGACCCGCTCAAGCCCCTCACGCGCCTGGGCCAGTAGGCCGGACAGCTCCGGGGTCGGCGCATCGGACGAAATCGAGAACTCGACCGATAGCGACGACCTGCCCTGCGGTGCCATGCTCGGACAGACTGCGGAGGGCAAGCCCACCCGATAGAAAGGAATCTCCTTTTCGGGGAAGTAGATCCAGTGGGCCCCGTCCCCGACACCCTTCCGATCGATGCCGAGCGCAAGCTCGATCACCGCTGTCGAACGGAGCCGTCCCGCGAGATCAGCAAGAGGCTCCGCACCTTCATCGAGCCCCTCGACTTGGCGCAGGAGCGCCGGCAGCGGCAGGGTCGAGACGAGGCTGTCGAACGCAAGGCACTCACCGCTGGCAAGACGTACTCGACGAGCCCGTGCATCGACACCGACGACTTCGGCACCCAGACGCAAGTCGTCTCCGACTTGGGCCGAGACGGCCTGCGCAAGGCGACCAATGCCTCCGCTGCGCGGGTAGAGGAAACGCGGGTTGTAGCCCATGCCCTCGTTGACGAGTCCCAGCGCGCCACGCACAACCTCTTCTGGCGAGGGACGCGGCACGGACCAGGAGACCCATTCCGCACTGAGCCGTTCGAGATCGACGCCCAAGAGCTTCTCGTTGTAGGGGAGCATGAACTCCTCGGCGATGCCGTCGCCGAAGGTGCGCCGAGCCCAGCGCGCGAAGCTCGGCGGGCCATCGTCGTACATCTCGGCGCGACCCGAGGCGAAGAAATCAGTCACGCAACGGGTCATGACCTCCTCCGGCAACCCGTGGAGGTTCGCCTGAAAAGGGAAGTGCAGTCGCCGGCCGCGCAGATGGATCCGCGCGCGACGATCGACGGTCATCAGCTCCTCGCCGAGTAGCTCGTCCGCCCAGGCGATGATCCGCGAATCGCGAAGATGCAGGTAATGGCCGGTGTAGTCAAAGGTGAAGCCCTCGCAGCAGCGAGAGCGACAGAGCCCTCCGGGCACCGCCCCCTTCTCGAGTACGAGACGCGGCCGCTCAGGAGCACGCTGAGCGAGTTGAATCGAGGCTGAGAGCCCGGCGAGCCCCCCCCCGAGGATCAGAATCATCGTTGGCGTCCTCTTCGGATCTGCGCACAGGGCGCGCCGACTGTCACAGGCAACAATATGATCCTAGTCGAACGAATGCGAGCAGGAACGTGCAGCGCAATAGGGGTCTCTGGCGTGCCGCGCGATGAGCTCACAAAGACATATCGATGCTCCGCAGCCAGATGGCCAACCCCAGCGCGATGACGATCAACCCGCCGACAACTCCCGCGGCCCAAACCAACGGTGCCAACATGACCGCCAAGCCAGCCGCGCCGAGAACGACGCTGCCGAGGAGATTGGCGCGCACGGTAGCACGCGTCGACAAACGCCACTTGCGCAGCCGCAGGGCGACGTGATCGGGCGAACCCAGCATGACCGGCATCCCGCGACGCCAGCGGACCCACATCACGAAGAGCATGTCGAACAAAGGCACGCCGAGAAGCAAGATCGGCACGATGGTTCCGAGGCGATGTCCCGCTGTGTAGTGGTTGACGAAGGCCAGTGCTCCAAGAAGGAAGCCGACAAAGAGACTCCCCGTGTCTCCGAGATAGATCTTCGCCGGCTCGACGTTGAACACGCGAAATCCAAGCAGGGCACCAGCGAGAGCGGTGCCGAGCAACGCGGGAGCCTCGAGGCCGGCGGAGAAGGCGATCCCGGCGAGGAAGAGAGCCGCGATGGCACCGACGCCGCTTGAGAGCCCGTCCATGATATCGAT
>CAYSMT010000290.1:0-4555 GCA_964432135.1 uncultured Acidobacteriota bacterium | reverse complement strand
CAGCCCCGGACCGGTCTTGCTGATGAATTGTCCTTTGATCCCCTGTCCCTCGACCTCGACCCTGCCCTCGACCAGGCGGGAGTGCACGTTCTCGTAGGCTGCGCGCCCTCCGCTTGCCTCGATGTGGTCGGTGATGAGCTCCTCGGCATCAGGCGGCTGAGAAAGGATCGGTGGATCCTCCGCGAGAACCGAGCCGAAGAAGAGGAGACCGGCGATCAGGCCGGCGAAGGAGATCCACGGGTGGGGGGATTGGTGGGTCGCTTTCATGGAGCCTCCTCGGTGCCACGCAGCCAGGATAGAGCCTTCTCGAGCACCGGATCTCGGCCCGCGAGGAGTTGCTCGCGGGTGGGGACGATGGTTTCATCGGGGAGGACGCCGATCCCCTCAAGGCTCCGGCCGCCCGCGGAGACGTAGTCGGCGATGGCGTACTGAAAGGCGTCGCCGCTAGGCAGGTCGACGATCACCGATGGGAGTGCGGCGCCCGCCGAACGGCGGCCGAAAACCCGGGCACGACCGAGATCCTGCAGTCCGCTCGCGAATATCTCCGAGGTCGAGGCCGAGGCCTCGTCGATCAGGATGGCGAGCCGGCCCGTAAAGGGCTGGGCGCGCGGAAAGACGGCGAAGTGTAGTTCACCATCGCGGGTGTGCATCGTGCCTAGGCGCCGGCCGCTGTCCGCCGTGAACCAGCCGGCGAGTCCCATCGCCATGGCACCGATTCCGCCGGGATTGCCACGCAGGTCAATGACGATGCCCGCGCAGCCCGAGCACGCCTTGACGAGCTTGCCGGTGGCTGCCATGACGTGCACCGGATCGAGAAAAGCATTGAAAGCCAGCAGGCCGATGGGCGCCGGCGCGTCCTCCGGGCCATCGATCAGCTCGGATCGGATCGAGAGGGCCATCTGGGGCAGGTTGCCGAAGGAGGTCGGCCGGCCCTCCGGTGCGGCCAGCTCGAGAGTGAGGCTTCGCAGCCGGTCAGCACCGTCAAGGAAGACGGCCCGCCTTTTCTCGCGAGGCGCGCCGCTAAGCAGCGAGCTGAGTTCCTGCACGAGCATCAGTCCCCGCATTGTTGAAGCGGCATAGCTCCGGTCAAGAGTCTCGATCAACGTAGAGACCTGCTTTCCTTCGACTTCGCTCAACATCCATCCCGAGCGGATCCCTGCCCGTTCGGCAGGTGATCCTGGCGTGACGCGAAGCACGAGGGCGCGACCCTCGAGCACGCGCAATGTGATGCCCGGAGTGGCGTTTCCGCGCGTCTTGGTGGTGTTGCCGGCGAGCGCGCGAGGGATGAGTGCGTAATGGGATAAACCCAGACGTGAGAGCATCTGCTTGAGCAACGCTCTGCGTTCGGCCTCGCTCTTGGCCGCGGCATAACGCGGGCGCAGCTCGTCGCGGACGGCCTGCCAGTCGAGCCCCTCCACCGCCGCGCGCCAGGCACGCGATCGCACGGTATCCCAGATCATGTCAAAGGATGCGAGATCTCCCTCGTTTTGTTCGCCAACGATCGCGGACGGCGTTGCCGGTGTTGTCTCGGTGTTCGCAGGTGTGCTCGGGCCGGCTGCTGCCAGGATGACAAGGAGCAAGTGCCGGACCGGCGGATGAAACCTGAGCATCGCCACCCTCTTCCGAGAGAATGAAAAGAATGTTACCGGGAGACTAGGTTCTTCTCGCGTTGCTCGCTACAATCCTCCCTCTTTCATGCGGGGGTTTTCCCGTAGGAGCACGGCTTCATGAAGAAAATTCTGATCCTTGGCGCAGGCCAGAGCTCGCCCTTCCTGATCAAATACCTGCTCGAGCGTGAGGAGGAGTTCGACGGGTTCATCACCGTCGGAGATCTCGACGTCGACCTCGCGCGCCAGCGCATCGGTGAGCACCACCGGGGAAACGCCATCTTCTTCGACATGAAGGACACCTTGCTTCTGGCGACCGAGGTCAAGAACGCGGATCTCGTCGTCAATTTCATGCCACCGAAGTTTCAGCCGCTGATCGCCTGGGAATGCATTCAGCACGGTCGCTCGATGGTTTCCGTCTCTTACCGCAACCAGGAGCTGCGCGATCTCGGAACGGACGCGCGACGAAAAGGCATCATCTTGCTGCCGGAGATGGGCCTCGACCCGGGCATCGACGTCATGACGGCCGCCGAGATCATAGATAGGGTTCGCTCCAAGGGGGGGGTCATCGAGAGCTTCGAGTCCTACGGTGGGGGGTTGCCTGCACCGGGCGAGTCCGTCAACCCGATGAACTACGTCGTGACCTGGAACCCTCGCAACGTCGTCATGGCGGCGGAGGAGGGAGCGCAGTACCTGCTGGACGGAAAAGTCAAGATTCTGCCCTGGCACGCGGTGTTCAACCGCTCGTGGCCGGTCGATGTGCGTGGCATCGGAACGATGGAAGGGTATCCCAACCGCGACTCGCTCTCCTATCGCGATCTCTTCGGCCTCGATGCGGCGCAGACGATGATCCGGGGTACCTTGCGCTATCCCGGTTGGAGCGAGACCTGGGGACAGCTCGTCAAGCTGGGTATCCCCAACGAGCACCTGCGTATTCCGGAGTTGGGTCAGCGCTGCTTCCGCGAGATCGTCGAGATGTTCCTGCCGCGCAGCGCTGCAGGGACGACCATCGAGGCGAGGGTCGCCAACTTCCTTGGCATCTCGCCGACGGGCTCGATCATGCAGAAGCTGAGCTGGCTCGGGCTCTTCTCGGAGGAGAAGCTGGGCATTGAGGGTACGACAGCGGCGTCAGCGCTCGTGCATCTGATCCGCGACAAGCTCGCGCTGCCGGAAGGAGGGCGCGACATGGTCATCATCCAGCACACGATGGATGTGTGCTACCCGTCTGAGGGAAGGCGGCGCGAGCGGATCACATCGACCTTCACCTCCGAGGGCGAGGCTGGCGGGACGACGGCGATGGCACGCTCCGTCGGGATGCCGGCGGCCATAGCCGTTAAGTTCATCCTCACCGAGCAGATTCCGCTCACCGGATCGCACATCCCGACCCATCCAGCGATCTATCGCCCCGTGCTCGACGAGCTTCGCGCCGAGGGCTTCTGTTTCCGCGAGGACGTCGAGGAGCTTCCCGCGAAGCCGGTAGTCTGAGTATTTCGCGTACGCTCGATCCCACCTCTGTGGAGGGGAGCTTCCTCCTTGCCTGCTCTGGGACAGGGCCATAGCTTGCCCAGGACGAGAGGCCTCCGGCTCTTCCGGGTGGGCGAGCGTGCTCATGCAAGTGCTTGGAACGCAGCGACTGGTTCACGTTCCACGCCGGGATGATGATGCCTGGCAGGGTGGTCTCGTGCGCCTGCCGCTCTGGGTTCGTGGTGACGGCCCACTGCCCTTTCGCCCCTGGGTTGGTGGATGGGTCAGCCGCCTGACGGGACAGATCTGCACGACCTCTCCCGCTGCGCCCGGTGATCGCCGGCAGACGCTTGCACTCGAGGCTTTGATCGAGCTGGCGACGGATTCAGAACGCGCAGGCTACCTGCCGGGTTGCCTCGAGATCAACGACCCGGCCCTCGCGGCCTATCTCGAGGATGAACTCGCCAGCTTTGGTGTCAAGATCTCGCTTGTCGAGGAGCTTGCTGATATGGACCGCGTCCTCATGGCTCTTTCCGGGGCAGAGGAGGGGGTTGACCTGCGCCCGCCGGCGCTCGCAGCTTCTGGTGTTGACGTGGAAGGTATGCGCGCTTTCGCCCAAGCCGCAAAGCTCTTTTACGAGGCCAGGCCTTGGGACGAGCTGACGGATGGGCAGCTCTTCGAGCTTGAACAGCCCGCGCCCCCGAAGACGCTGCGCTATGTCGTCGTGATGGGTGCCGCAGGCATTGACACCGGTCTGTTCTTTTTTAGCTCTGTGCGACAGCACGCGGCGATCCTCGAAAGTGCGGACAGTAAGATGCTCGCGGGCCTCGGGCCATGCTGGCTCGTCTCCTTTGCGGCACTCAGCGCGCAGCCCACGGCTGACGCCAACCTTTGGGAGGATCACGCGCTCCCGGTGGCGTCGGCGGAGGCCTATCCGATGGTCCTGTGGGTCGGTAGTGAAGAACGACCGCAGCGTCCCGATGCATCCACTCTCGAGTTCATCGAAGGTGTGTTGCGCTGTTTGGCTTTCGCGGCGGAGTCTGGCGTAACCTGCCAGCGCATCTCGCGCACGATCTCGACCTACTCCGGCTCGCGGCGCTACACGCTCATCCCGCGTTCATAGGCTCGCGATATAGGCGTCGATAGCTTCCCTTGCCGTGTCAAGCTGGCTGCGGATGCGATCGAAGAGGCGACGCTCGGCGGAGATGCCGTTCCATTCGTGGATATCGAGGACGAGCGCGGGTTGGGTCAGGAAGTAGTACTCGATGACATCCGAGGCGGCGACGGAGACGCGGTAGGCCGAGCGTAGCTCGACGAGCAGATCGGCGGAAGCCTGCAGCGTGCGGTAGATCTCGCTTCTTGCAGGGTCGAGGCGCACGAGCTTGTCGCTAATCTGCTCCTCTTCGGGTTCATAGACACGCAGCCGCGTTCTGGCCGCCGCGAAGATCAGGTCGATCTCTCGCAGGCCGCCGGGCTGCTCTTTG